>CACXDY010000168.1 GCA_902766505.1 uncultured Prevotellaceae bacterium | reverse complement strand
CTCCAGGATGTGATGGCTTGCATGCGCGACCACTATGAGGGCACTCCTTTCGCACTCGATGGTGACATTGGCGGCGGCATCTGGGAAATGCCTTACAGACCCACTCCCCTGACTTATGAGCTTGACGGAAAGAAATATTTCAACGAGCGGCCCATTTCCACTCAGCAGACGGGCTTCTCCTTTGTCAATCAACTGCGCTCATGGCTTCCACGCGAGATTGGAGGCATCACCTGGTGGGCCAACGATGATGGTAATATGGCTGCCTATACACCGGTCTATTGCAGCATGACGGTCAGACCTGAATGCTACAATACCCCAGGTGCCGATGAACTCAATTTCTCCGAAAAGAATGCGTATTGGGTATGCAACTGGGTATCCAATATGGTGTATCCCCGCTATTCTCTGTTGTTCCCGTCGTTGCAGCAGGTGCGCGACTCGCTGGAGAATTCTTATGCGCAGGCTCAGCAGAAAGTGGAGGAGAAAGCACAGGCTCTGTATGAGGGCTCGCCGGAGAAGGCCGTGGAATACCTCAATCAATACAGTGTGGAGAAAGCACAGCAGATGGTGCAGCGGTGGAATGTCCTCGCTCGTTACCTCATCGTGAAATTCAACGATATGATTGTGAAACCCGAGGCTGACGGACATTTCACACGGACAGAAAACGGATTGGGCGCAAGAGTCTCACGCCCTGGCTATCCCGAGAAGTTCAAACGTGCGTTGATTCAGCAGACGGGAACGAAATTCGAGTATCCTGAAGAATGATACCCTTACGGTTAGTATTGGCGCAAGGCGGCGAGCAGTTGACTGTTCTCGCTCTTGTTGCCAATAGTAACACGTAAACAATTTTCACAAAAGGTGACCCGGCTGCGGTTCCTTACGATGATGCCGTGCTCAATGAGATAATCGTAAATCTTTTGAGCATCTGTCATGCGGGCAAGGAAGAAATTAGCATCGGTCGGAAATACTTCCTTGCAGATAGGCAGCAGTTTAAAAGAGCTAATCATGCGGCTCCGCTCGATGAGAATCGATTTCACCCATTTGTCTACCTCAAATCGCATCTGAAGCATTTCTATGGCTTTCTCCTGTGTCAGTAGATTCACATTGTAAGGATATTTCACCTTGTTGAAAATGTCGATTATCTCTTTCTGGGCGAATGCCATACCCATACGGATGGCAGCACCTCCCCACGCCTTACTCATGGTGTTGAGCACGATGAGGTGGTCGTTACGGTTGATTTCCTGACGGAAAGCAGGCTTGCCCGAGAAATCACTGTAGGCCTCGTCGATGACCACGATGCCGTTGAAATCTTCCAACAATTTCTCTATCTCGTCACGGTCGATGAGATTGCCCGTAGGGTTGTTGGGCGAGCATATCCAAATCACCTTCGTATAATTGTCGCAGGCAGCCATCATCTGATCTGCCGACATTTGGAAGTGGTCGTCCAACTTCACAGGACGATACTCCACCTCGTTGATGTCGGCACATACCTTGTACATTCCGTAGGTGGGTTCTATTGCCACCACATTGTCGATGCCGGGGCGGGTGAAACAGCGGTAAATCAAGTCTATTGCCTCATCACTGCCGTTGCCTAAGAAAATCTGTTCCGGCTCCACTCCCTTAATCTTCGCCAACATGGATTTCACCTGGCGCTGAAGGGGGTCGGGATAGCGGTTCAGCGGTTGGTTGTACGGACTTTCATTGGCATCCAGAAAAACATTGGCTTCAGTGCCGCTATATTCATTGCGTGCACTGCTGTATGGCGACAGTGCCCAGATATTGGGGCGTACTAATTCCTGTAGGGTCTTCTTCCTCATGGGTTCTCTCTCACTTGTTTGATTCTTAGGGTCATGGCATTCTTGTGGCCGGCAAGCTCCTCTTGCGAAGCCATTTCCTCAACAGCAGGACCGATGGAGGCTATTCCCTCAGCACTCAGGTACTGGAAGGTCACCTTGCGGCAGTAACTGTCAAGATTCACACCACTGTAGGCTAAGGCATAACCATGGGTGGGCAGGGTATGGTTGGTGCCGCTGGCATAGTCGCCGGCACTCTCACAGGAGTAATGACCCAGGAACACACTGCCGGCATTCACCACTTTCTCTGACAATTCCTCATAATCGGCCGTGCAGATAATCAGGTGCTCGGGGGCATAGGCATTGCTCAGCCGGATGGCTTCATCCGTGTCGGAGACCAGTATCAGCAGACTGTTGGCCAATGATTTCGAGGCAATCTCCTTGCGGGGAAGGACTTCCAACTGACTGTCCAACTCTTTCATCACGTTGTTCAACAACTCCTCGGATGTCGTGATGAGCACCGACTGCGAGTCGGGACCATGCTCACACTGCGACAACAGGTCTGCCGCCACAAAGTCGGCACGGCTGGTGGCATCAGCGATGACACAAACCTCGGAAGGACCCGCAGGCATGTCGATAGCCGCATCGTGAAGGGATACCTGTTGCTTGGCAGCCATGACATACTGGTTGCCGGGACCAAATATCTTGTAAACCTTTGGGATGCTCTCCGTTCCATAAGCCATGGCGCCGATGGCCTGCACACCTCCTGCCTTGTATATCTGACTGACACCGGCGATGCGGGCGGCCACCAGAATGGCCGGGTGAACTTTTCCCTGGCGGTTGGGCGGTGTGCAGAGGATAATCTCGCTGCACCCGGCGATGCGGGCTGGCGTGGCCAACATCAGCACGGTACTGAACAATGGGGCTGAACCTCCCGGGATATACAGTCCTACGCGCTCAATGGCAATGCTTTTCTGCCAGCAGGTGACACCAGGAGCAGTTTCTATCTTCTCGCCATTGAAACGCTGACTTTCATGAAAGCGCTGGATGTTGGCATGGGCAATCTCCAACGACTGTCGGAGATTGTCGCTGATGATGCGCTCGGCCTCTTTCATCTCGGCCTCACTCACACGGAGGTCCGACAATTCCACATGGTCGAACTTGGCTTCATAATCCAATACGGCTGCATCTCCTCTGCTGCGGATGTCCGACAAAATGCCGCTGACCGTGCTGCTCAGCGACGCGGTGTCCATCTGTGGACGTTTCACAATCTCCGTCCACATTTCAGGAGATGGATGTCTGATTATCTTCATATTATTATAGAATCATCTTTTCTATTGGCGTGACTAATATGCCCTGGGCTCCCATTTCCTTCAATTTGCCGATGATTTCCCAGAAACGACGTTGGTCGAGCACCGTATGCACACAGCACCACTCATCGTCGGCAAGGGGAATGATAGTGGGACTCTTCAGACCTGGGAGCACCTGGATAATCTCTTCCAGACGGCTCTTCGGTACATTCATCCGCACATATTTCTTGTCCTCTGCCTGGCGGACAGCGGCGATACGGAACAACAGTTCCTCAAGGGCGGCTTTCTTCTCGGCGCTTAAATGCTTGTTGCCGATGAGAAGGGCCTCACTCGTCATCACGACCTCCACTTCACGCAGGTTGTTGCTCACCAGGGTGGAACCGCTGCTGACAATGTCGAAAATGCCGTCTGCCAAACCGATTCCCGGGGATATCTCCACACTGCCGGTGATGACATGGATTTCTATGTCTATACCCTTGCTCTCCATGAAGCGCTGAAGGATGTTGGGGTAGGAGGTGGCTATCTTCTTGCCCGAAAACCATTCCAGACCGGGATAGTCGATGGCTTTGGGGATGGCAAGCGACAAACGGCACTTGCTGAATCCCAGACGCTCGATGATGTCGGCATCCTCTCCACGCTCCTCATACTCGTTCTCTCCCACCACACCGATGTCGGCCACCCCGGTGGCAACGCTCTGGGGAATGTCGTCATCACGGAGATATAATACTTCTATGGGGAAATTGGAGGACTGTACCAAAAGGGTACGTTTGCTCTGACTGATTTTGATGTCTGCTTCGCTCAAAAGGCACATGGTGTCTTCATAAAGACGGCCCTTCGACTGTACGGCTATTCTTAACATTGATAG
>CACXDY010000167.1 GCA_902766505.1 uncultured Prevotellaceae bacterium | reverse complement strand
TTTTTCCAAAAATCGGATTTGGTCTGCAAAGTAAGCACTTTTTTTTGGATAATTCAAATTTAAACGCTTAATAATTTCCAAAGCCTTGGAATATCTACCTTGTTTTACGTAAATCCGTGCCAAAGTGGCCGTAAAATAGCCTTCTTCTGATAATTTTGTGCTGTCATCACCGATTTGAGGTGTATATTCGGGATTTTCCTGCAGTTGTATCTTTCCACCATCGTCGTTGATGAACTTATCAATGAGTTCCTGACCACGCATTTGCGTCGTTTTGTCAGTTTCGCTGTCATCACTCTCCAACAAGTAGGCCACATAGTCGACCGTGGCGTCCGTGACCGTGGGCTTGCGTCGCTGGTTGGAGGACTTCCCGCCCGCTGAAATGTGCTGGCTGGAGGGTGTCTCATCTGTGGGAAGGTTGTCGAGGAACTCATCGATGAGCGAGGTGGTGCGGTCGGTGCTGGCGGGGGACGGCGCTGGTTGGTTGTCACGCAGTTGATAGTGGCGTGCCTCCACCAAATCGAAAAGCCGTGTGCGGTCTGTGAGGTAGATGGCTGCCCGACGGAGTTCGTCGTCGAACGAAGACTCATGCAGCAAGTACAGGTTTTGCAGCATCAACAGTCGCGCTGTCTGATAGTAAGGATACCTTGCTGTGAGCTCACGCAGTTCATAGAGGGTCTCCTTGTTCATCTGCTCAGGATGTTCGATGAGAGTTTTCAGGTTCATTATTACCAGTTGGCTACGGTTGCATTAAATATTTGGTCGGTGATGTCTTTCACCATTTGTGTCACCAGTTCTTCCTGGACGGAGGCTAACGATTGGGTGGTCTCGTAGGAGGTGGTGGAGGTGAACTGACGCTCAAAATCCTCTTTGTGGTTCACATTGTTGGTGAACCTCACATTGACGGTCATTGACAGCTCTGTCTGTGCAGAATATCCCTCACTCGACACACTCTTGTTGCGCTGGCTGTATTGGGTAATCTCACCTTCGATTTTCAGGTCGCCATTTCGCTTCACCAACGACAACTTGGTGTGGTTGGCAAATTGGTCCTTCAGTTCATTGTTGAATATCGTCTGCATTGGACCCCATACATAGCTGGAGCGGATGGGGAAGTCGACAATGGTGATGGTCTTCGTCTTGGTATAGTCGATGCTTGACTGGTTGAACTTATACGACACTTTGCATGATGCCGTCATCATCACCAGCAGAAGCATGATGGCTGTCCTCAGAATATGGTGCTTGGTTCTACGTGAGTCCATATTGCTTGAGTTTGCGGTAGAGAGTGCGGGGAGAGATACCCAGTTGACTGGCCGTCTTGCTGCGGTTGCCATTGTTTCGCTCCAGTGCTTTGGCGATGGCCTGGCGCTCCTGCTCGTTGAGGTTGAGGCTCTCGCCAGCCTCTATTTCCTCGGCTTCGGCATCCTCGGCTTCATGGTCGCTGTCTAAAGAAGGATTGTCGGGAAGAGCATTGCCTACCGTACCGGGGTAGGAGGTGCTCAGCATCTGTGCTTGTGTGGTGATGCTGGCGGCATCGTCGATGCGTTGTCGGAGGTCGTTGAGTTCCCGCCTCATGTCACCCACGGTGGAACGGATGTCGAAAATCACCTTGAAGAGTGACTCCCGTTCGTTCTCGTAGCTGTGGTTGCTGCTGTTGGTAATCGTGGCGGGAAGGGTGGTTTCCTGTGCCTCGGGAATGAAACGAGCCATGGTGGCAGCATCTATCTCCCGTTTCTCGCTGAGTACAGACATCTGTTCGGTGATGTTCTTCAACTCCCTCACATTGCCCGGCCATTTGTATTTCAGCATCCGTTGCTTGGCATCCTCGGTCAGTGTGATGCGGGGCAGCCGGTATTTAGCGGCTATCTGCATGGCGAAAAGACGGAAAAGCAACAAGATGTCATCACCTCGTTCGCGGAGAGGAGGCATCTGGATGGGGATGGTGTTCAGACGGTAGTAGAGGTCCTCGCGGAAACGGCCCTCACTGATGGCTTTGCGGATGTTCACATTGGTAGCGGCTACGACACGGACATCTGTCTTCATCACTTTCTGGCCACCCACACGGATATACTCACCATTCTCGAGCACACGAAGCAGACGGGCTTGTGTGGCAAGGGGCAGCTCGCCCACCTCGTCAAGGAATATCGTTCCTTTGTCGGCCACACCAAAATAACCCTTGCTCTCGCCGATGGCATCGGTGAAAGCACCTTTCTCATGACCGAAAAGTTCACTGTCGATGGTTCCCTCAGGGATGGAACCGCAGTTGATGGCGAAATAGTTCTTGCCACGACGGGCCGATTGGTCATGAATCAGCCGGGGAATAATCTCTTTTCCCACTCCGCTCTCGCCCACAATCAGTACAGAGAGGTCGGTGGGCGCCACTTGCAGGGCTATGTCGAGTGCACGGTTGAGCGCATCGCAGTTGCCCACAATGTTATAGCGGTTTTTTATGTCTTGAAGGTTGTCTGTTCTCATTGGGTGACAAAATTACATATTTTTTCTGAAAAGGCTGCAATTTTGTCAGTGGTTTTTCACTCTTTCTTCTCCAATTTTATCAAGAACAAACCAATGGCGGTCCAGATGAGTTCGCGCAGCCTGACAAGGAGTGCTACAAAGATGCCGGCTCCTGTGGTCATGCCCAAACCTTTGATGGACATGAGAAAGCCTCCCTCGCGGCCTCCTAATTGCAGCGGGATGAAGAAGAGGAGATTGGCCACCCAACTGGTAAAGGCCAGTATAAGGATGCAGTCCAGATAGTTGACGTGAGGGGAGATGACCCTGAGAATGAAGTAAATCTCCAAAGCGGAGAGAATGCGGCAGGTGAGTTCGGAGAGAATGGCTCCTATGTACGTCCTCGGATTTTGCCCATGGAGAGCGGCTATCTGTTGGTCGATTTGGTCAAGTTGACTACGGTGTTTGTCGACAAAACGACGAATCCACCCGCGGATGCCTGGGATATGGCCCAGTACGCTGAGGACTCTCACCGCCAGTCCTTTTTTGTAGCCGGTGATGAAAAACCAGATGCCCAACAGACAAAAGATGGTGATGCAGCCCATCAGAAGGCAATTGCCTGTATTCAGCGGTTGGGTGAGAAGAAAGAGGACAACAGAAAGCATCCAGAACCAGAAATGGCTGAAGATGTGGGTCATGGCGAAAAGGATGACCGAGGAGGACGCCTGTTCGGTACCCACATAGGGACGGATGGCCATCACACGGTAGGGTTCACCCCCCATGAGTCCCCCGGGGGTCGCATAGTTGAGGGCGAATCCAGAGATGGTGATTTTATACAGCCACCAAAAACCCACTAAGGGTTTGGCGGGCATTCCGTTGTGGATGATGATATACCAGGAAAAGGTGTTGAACAGATAGAGAAAACCCCATAGAACAACCACCGCCACGAACCAATAGCCTGCTTGCTGCAGGTGTTGCCAGGTGTCGGCAAAATCGAGCTGGGCGACCATGATGGCCAGCACAGCAAGACCTATTACGAAGAAAGCGTTCTGATAACGTTTCTTCATTGCGGCTGTTCGTGCTTCTTCGGTATTGAGAACCTTACTTTCTCGCTGTCGTCGCGCTTCTCATGATAAAGCTTCTTCAAAGGGTCGGCCAACGGTTCATCGTATTCGTTGCGGTGGCGGAATGTATCGATGGCCATATAGATGGCTTCGCGAAGAGATTGTTCATCGGCACGGCCTTGACCGGCAATCTCGAAATGGGGTCCTGTGCCAGGGGCTGTCACCACAACAGGCAGACCGGCAGCGAGTTGGATATGGCTGTCCTCAGCAATCATGCGCAGAGGTGTCATCGCCTGGTTGAGATACATAGCGAGTGTGGCATCGAAATGGATATGCTCATAGTGGCTGAAATAGGTGTCGGCAGGGTAGGGGCCATAGACGCCTACTCCGGCATTGTGAAGCTCGGCGATGGCAGGCTTCAGGATTTCCTCCTCCTCGGCTCCAGGTTGGGGATTGACCTGCAACAGGGCTATGCGGGGATTGGAGAGGCGGAAGTCGCGCTTCAGACTCTCGAAAAGTACGGTGGCTTTCTCTACAATCAGGTCCTTGCGCAACTCACGCAGAGCATCTCCCAAAGGAATGTCGCCTGTGACGGATGCAATGCGGAGTTGGCCGCCCACATGAATGGTCAGGCTCTTGCCGTCGTATCCGATAGTCCGCTCGATGATGCCGACCTGGGTCTGCGGCAACTGTCTCTCCTCGATATCTGATTCTGCAACAGGTGCTGTGACCAATGCATCGAAACCTGTGCCGAAGTCGCTCATGGCGCGGGTGATGGCCCGCTGGGCGGCGGTGGCCGATGCCTTGGTGGGAACGCCTAACTCTACTTTCACCTCGTCATCGAAACAGGTGAGCAAGTTGATGCGGTCGTCCTGTGCATCACTGACTTTGCTGATAATGCTGAAATTAGCCTGTATGTCAAGGCTCTTGCGGTGGTAGGCGGCAATTTTCGGTGAGCCATAAATAATCGGTGTGCAAATTTCAAAAATGGCGGGGTCGGAGAAAACCTTGAAAATGGTCTCGTAACCGATGCCATTGGTGTCGCCATGAGTAATGGCTATGCGTATTTTCTTGTTGTCCATTAGACTGTTGTATTGATGTTATTGGGTTGCTTCGTTTTTCTTTGCTGTGCTCAGCAGTCCACAGGCGGCATAGATGTCCTGCCCACGGCTGGCACGGATGGTGGTGAATATACCGTGGTGTGTGAGGTAGTCGCGCAGCCACAGCAATTGCTGTTCATTGGTGCCGGGCAGGTCGGTACCTGGTATCTCGTGGAAACGGATGAGGTTGATGCGGCATTCCATACCCTGCAACAGCCGAACGATGGCTTTTGCATGAGTGGCGGTGTCGTTCAGACCACCAAAGACGATATACTCGAATGACAAACGCCGCTGGTGGGTGAAGTCGTATTGGCGGAGAAGTGTCACCACCTCGCTGATGGGCATTCCGCGCTCGGCAGGCATCAGAGAAGCGCGTTCCGACGAGATGGGATTGTGAAGGCTGATAGCTACATGACAGTCGCTCTCATCAAGAAAGCGTTTCAGTTTTTTCCTGAGGCCAACGCTGCTCACCGTGATGCGTTTGGGGCTCCATGCCCATCCATAAGGCGCAGTGAGTATCTCTGTGGCTTGGAGCACCGCATCGAGGTTGTCCATCGGCTCGCCCTGACCCATGAAGACAATATTGGTCAGGGTGTCACGTTCGGGTAGCGCGAATATCTGGTTGAGTATGTCGCCTGCAGTGAGATTCCCCTCGAATCCCTGACGGCCAGTCTGGCAGAAACTGCATCCCATCTTGCAGCCGACTTGTGAGGAGACACAGAGGGTGGCACGCTCTCCATCGGGGATATACACCGTCTCTACCTGTTTGCCTGATGAGGTGGGAAAAAGATATTTCACCGTGCCGTCGATGGAGTGTTGGCTCGTGACGGGCGGCAGAAGTCCGACCGTGTATTCCGCAGCCATCTTCGCACGGTTCAGCTTGGAGAGGTTGGTCATTTCTTCGATGGTGGTGACATGGCGGCGATAGAGCCAATCGGCCACCTGGCCTGCCGTGAAAGCAGGCATACCCATGTCCGTGACGGCCTGGCGCAGCTCGTCGAGGTTCATTCCTATCAGTGACTTTTTCTCCATTATAACGTTTTGCGGCGGGTGGAGTAATCTCCATCCGCCGCAAAGTTACGAATAAGCGCGTGAAAAGCCAAATTTTGGAGCCGTGAATGCAAAGATATGCTTACATAATCTTTGCTTACTCTCGACAAAATTCAACCGAAGGATAAATTTATCACTTCTTCTTTGGCATCATCAGCACCTCATAGTGGTGCCCACTCTTCAGCATGACCTTCTTGAGGAATTTACTGATGTCCTGGGCTGTGATGGATTCCACCGTCTTCTTATAGTCTGTGTGGATATCCACGCCCCTGCGCTTCCAAATATTCAGCACATTGACCCAGTGGCCATTGGTGATGGCATCCACGTCGGCCTGCTTGAGCAAAATCTGCTTCACCTTGTTCAGGTCTTCAGCATTAGGACTTGCCAGGGTAGCCATCATACCTTTGAGGAACTCGGGACGAGCCTCGGCAACTTTGTCGGGATTGAGCATGGCGGTACCTGTGAGCACTGCATAGTTCTTAGGTCCATCCGTGTCGAACTCGCTTTCTGCTCCTGCATGGTAGGCGGCGGAGAGACGCTCGCGGATTTCGCGGTTGTAGGTCATGTCGAGCAGACGGCCTGCAATGTCGATGATAACCCTATTCTGAAGGTTGAACTTCAATGGGTTGGAGCGCCAGATTTCATTGGCTTGTGCCTGCGGATTCTCCATTTCCTTCTCGAAGTCATTCTTCTTGCTGCCCTTCACATAGGTACGCAATTCCTTTGACTTCAATGTGTTCTTGCCGGTGGAGGGCAGAGAGGCGATATACTGCTCAATGTAGTCGCGGAGCACGGCTTCATCGTAGTTGCCCACGAAGAAGAAGTTGAAGGCTCCGGCGTTGCCATAAAGTGTACGGGCGATTTCCAGCACGCGGTCATAGTTGATATTGGCTATCGACTCTGCTGTCGGGATGCGGTAGCGTGGGTTGTTGCCAAAGACGGTACTCATCACGGAATCCTGGAAAACTATCTGGCTGTTGAGGCTGATGTTCTTCAGCTGGAGAGCCAAGGCATCGGTGATATTCTTCACGGCTTTCTCATCCTTGGCCAGACTGGTGAAGTCGAGGTAAACAAGCTGCATCATGGTCTCCAAATCTTTCGGTGTACTCTTACCGGAGATACCATGATAGGTGTTGTTGATGCTGAAACCAGTTCCTACCTGTTTGCCGGCAAGTGCTTTCTGGAGGTCGGTCTGCATAAAGTTGCCTAAAGCACTCTGAGAGAGGATGGTAGAGGCAAACTGCAGATTGTCGATGTCGGCATCGCCAAATACGGAGGAACCACCATTGGCTGTAGCCCACATCTGAATCTCATCGGCATTGAAGTCGGTATGTTTCAGGATAACGGTGGCACCATTGGAGAGGGTGAGTTCCTTATAGCCTAAACTGGTGTTCTCGGTCTCTTTCACAATGCGGCCCTTTGCAGGAAGGGTGGTCATGAGAGGCTCCTGGCGGACATTGTCGACATAAGCCTCCAGTTTCTCCTGCTGCATGTCAGCCATGGCTTTCTTCATGTCTGCCGGGGTAAAATAGGTTTTGCCCTCTTTGTCCTGAAGCATGGCGATGGCCACGAAGTTGGAGTCATTGTCAAGGTTAAGCTGCTTGATAATTTGGTTGACGACATCCACGGAAATCATGGGAGCCACCTGATTGGCTATCTGATATTCTGTCTCAATGGATGGGATAGGCTCATGGTTGATGAAGTTCTCTACATACTGGCTGCAGTAGTCATTGGTCTTATATTTCTCGCGGTTGTTGTAAATGGTCTCTATCTGGCTTAGATATTCGGCCTTGGCACGCTCATATTCCGTGGCTGTGAAACCGAAGTCATGTATACGCTTCACCTCGCGGAGGGCGGCCTTCATGGCTTCGAGTTCCTGACCTTCCTTAGCTAAGGCAGTGATGGAGAAAGCATCTTTTGTACGGGAAACCAGGTAGCTGCCAAAGCTGCTGCTTACCTGAAGCAAAGGACTTTCGGCCTTCTGTACTTCCTCAGCATAACGTGCATTCAGCATCTGACTGATAACATCTTGGACGTAGCTGATGACATAATAATTTATCTCGCTCTTGAGAGAGTCGGGCACGGGGTCATCCTTCATGCACAACATGAAAAGAGGATATTGCTGTTCCTTGTCCTTGCCGATGATATAAATACCATCCTTGTTGTTGGGCACCTCTACAGGCTCCACTTTGGCAGCATTGGCTGGAACCTTGATGCCACCAAACAGTTCCTGAATCTTTTTCTCCGTACGGTCGACATCGATGTCGCCCACCACGATGATACCCTGATTGTCGGGGCGATACCACTTGCGGTAATAGGCGCGGAGAGTCTCGGGAGAACAACCGTCGATTACAGACATCAAACCGATGGGGAAACGCTCTCCGTATTTGGAGTCGGGATACAACTCGGGCAATTTCTGCTCCAGTATCTTCTGTGTGCCCTTGATGCGCATACGGTATTCGTTGTGAACCACATCGCGCTCTGCATCAATGGCCTTGCTGTCGAGGGTGATGCCGTTCGACCAGTCTTTCAAAATCAACAGACAGGAGTCGAGAGCCGTAACACGGGCGGTGGGAACATCCTGAATGTAGTAGACCGTCTGGTCCGTGGAGGTATAAGCATTCAGATTACGGCCATACTCCACACCGATGGATTGAAGGTATTCCTGAAGTGCATTGTCCTTGAAATGGTCTGTACCATTGAAAGCCATGTGCTCAAGAAGGTGGGCAAGACCACGCTGGTCATCATTCTCCTGCACTGAGCCAACTTTCTGTGCAATGTAGAAACTGGCCACATGCTCCGGATAGTCATTGTGACGGATGTAATAGGTAAGTCCGTTGGAGAGCTTGCCTGTACGCAAGGCGGGGTCTACGGGTATCACTTGTGCTTGAGATACCGCAACGACCAATAGCATTGCGCTTAGAAACAGTTTTCTTAGTTTCATCTGATTGGTTGTTTTTATTTTTGTTGAACTTGAATGAATAATCCGATAATAAGACACAAAAGTAGGATATTTATATCATTCAAGGACCTATTTTTTAGGAAAATTCACATCAATTCAATAATTTTTTACTACTATAGCCGCACCTTAATTGTCGGAAGATGGAAAAGTTCGATGAAAATTGTCTTATCACTCGTTTTTTTTGTAATTTTGCAATCTACGTTTGACAGCATTATTTGTTATACTCATGATGAGAGGGAAAATTGACTGTTTTATACCTTGCGACAATATAAAAGTAGCAGAAGCTACCGTGAGACAATTGCGCAACGATAAAACCATCCACCATATTTATTTATTGACAAGTCCGGAGATGGCGGAGCAAAACCAGTGCCTGGATGCTTGCACCTTATTGCCCGTGGGCAGGATGGAAGCGACCAAGACATTGGTGACTATCGAGCAGAATACAACGGCCGATTTCGTCATGCTTTTCAGCAAGGTTGAGCCGGTGACATTCGGCATGTATGCCACCAACCGGATGCTTCGTGTTGCTTTGGAATCGTCCGCCGTCATGGTCTATGCAGACCATTATTCCGTAGAGAACGGAAAGACGGTGAAACATCCCGTCATTGATTACCAGGAAGGAAGCATCCGCGATGATTTCGACTTCGGTTCGGTGACACTTCTGCAAGCGGATATCCTGCATGCCTATGTCCGGCAGGAGCATCTGCCCGATTATCTGTTTGCAGGATGGTATGACCTGAGACTCTTTGCCAGCCGACAAGGGCAAATCTTCCACTTGAATGAATATCTGTATACCGAACAGAAATTGGACTTGAGGGCAAGTGGGGAGAAACAATTCGACTATGTGAACCCCAAAAACAGGGAGGTGCAGGTGGAAATGGAAAAAGCCGCCACCCAGCATCTGAGGGAACAGGGTGCTTTGGTGGAAACATCCAGGTATGGTGCTCCTGATTTCGATGAGCAACCCTTCGATTATGAGGCCTCGGTTGTCATCCCCGTGCTCAACCGTGAGAAAACCATCTGCGATGCCGTTGACTCCGCCTTGTCGCAGCAGACTTCCTTCAAATTCAATGTCATTGTGGTGGACAACCATTCCACCGATGACACCACGCGGCTGCTGCAACAATATAAAGACCCACGGTTGGTACATATCATCCCCGACAGGCATGACCTCGGTATCGGGGGCTGTTGGAACACGGCTGTGGCGGATGAGCGGTGCGGACGCTTTGCCGTGCAGCTCGACAGCGACGACTTGTATTCCTCACCCAACACGCTTCAGCGGATAGTGGATGCATTCTATCAACAGCAGGCTGCCATGATTGTGGGCTCATACCGGATGTGTGACTTCGACCTGAACACCTTGCCGCCGGGTCTGATTGACCATCGGGAGTGGACAGACGAGAATGGTGCCAATAATGCCCTGCGCATCAATGGATTGGGGGCACCAAGGGCATTCTTCACTCCGTTGTTGCGACAAATCCATTTCCCCAACACAAGTTACGGCGAGGATTATGCCATGGGGCTGGCATTCAGTAGGAAATACCGCATCGGCCGTATCTATGAAGAATTGTATCTGTGCAGAAGATGGGGTGGAAACAGCGATGCCGCACTCAGCCAAGAGCGCATCAATGCCAATAATTTATATAAGGATAGACTCCGGACCATCGAACTCGCAGCCAGAAAGAAACAGGGTGGAAAGGGAAGCGACAACTCGCTGCTGCGTTTTTTTGACCGGCAGCTTGAACTCTGGCCGGAAGCCCGACAGCGCTACCGCGACCTGCATGATGTGCAGACCAGAGCGTTGGCCGAAGATGAGTTGGGACTGACGCTCAACGTGCAGTGGAATCCGGCACGCATCAGGTCGACAGGTGCGAAAATCGATAAGAAAACGCTGGCCGAAAGACCTTGTTTCCTCTGTGAGAAAAACAGGCCCAAACAGCAGATGACAAAGGTGTTTGACAATAAACTCGACATCCTTGTCAACCCATTCCCCATCCTGAATACTCATTTCACTATTGTGGCCAGGAAGCACCAACCTCAATCCATACGCGACTGTTTCTATGAGATTCACAGGTTGCTTGACCAATATCCGGAATTGACCATATTCTATAATGGACCGCGGTGCGGGGCGTCGGCTCCCGACCATCTGCACCTGCAGGCAGGTAATAGCGGACAGTTGCCGTTGCAGATGGCATGGCCACGGTTGAGCAGAAGTCTGAGACCGATTGACGGGCAAGACAAGGAGGGCGATGGAATTTTTGCTATCGATGACTATCCTTGTTATGCTTTTCTTGTGAGAAGTCGCAGTAAGGAAAATGGTGAAAAACTGTTCAGAAAACTCTATGCGGTGTTGGACAAAGAGGTGAGCCATGACGAGCGGTCAAAAGGTGAGGAACCTATGCTCAATATCGTGGCATGGAGACAAGAGGCCGAAACCCTCTGCGTGGTCTTCCCAAGACGCCGCCATCGACCGGCTTGCTATGATGCGGACGACAATACACGGATGGTAATCAGTCCGGGTGCCCTCGACATGGCAGGACTGATGATTACTCCCCGTCAGGAGGATTTCGAACGTATCAATTCCGCCATCGCTTGTGACATCCTAAGAGAGGTGGCCATCAGTAAGGAAGATATGGAAGCTGTGCAAGAGGCCTTGGGCAAACGTCAACGGCAGTTGGCAAAGCTCCAGATGGCCGTTGAGCCCCAAGTCGCTGTGGGAATTGTGAGTGGAAACAGCATACAGTTCACGCTCAACAAACCGTATACCGCAAAGGGAGAGACCATCGATGGCGTTCAGCAAGTGGATTTCTGCGAGGGGGGAATCTTATGGCGTGGCCACCAATACCGTGAACTGCTGTTCTCGCCGAAGTCGCAGGATGCGTCGTTCTCGCTGCACGATGTCACCATCGGTGTGAACTTCCATTGGGAGAGACAGGAGATGCAGACCTTCCAGGGAG
>CACXDY010000166.1 GCA_902766505.1 uncultured Prevotellaceae bacterium | reverse complement strand
GTTCAACACAGGATGCATGTCTCCTCACGTGTGCTGGCCATCATCATCACCTTCTTTTTTGTGGCGCTCATTGTGGCTGCTGTCTTCTATTTCATCATCCCACCCATGATCAGTCAGTTTGAGCGACTTGGCCCGCTGATTGTCAAATACCTCAACCAACAGTCAGTTACAGGAGATTTCTCCGCCACAATCCGCGACTGGCTCAACGAGCACCGTGACCGTTTAATGGAATTTTTGAGCAGCAGCGATTTTATCGACGCTTTGAAGACAGCGCTGCCTAAAGTCTTCTCAGTTTTAGGTCAGACTGCCAATGTCGCCATTAGCATTTTCGCATCGTTTATCACCTTGCTGTATACTTTCTTCATCCTGCTCGACTATGAGTATCTCTCAGAAAGTTGGGTCAAGATATTTCCAAGAAAGGTTCGTCCATTTTGGCAAGACCTCATGTACGATGTGGAGAAAGCACTCAATAACTACATCCGCGGACAAGGCCAAGTGGCATTTTGGATGGGAGTGATGTTCTGTATCTGGTTCTCCATCATTGGTTTACCAATGCCTATTGGCATGGGTATCCTGATAGGCATTATGGACATGGTGCCCTACCTGCATACATTTGCCATTATCCCTACCGCCTTTCTGGCCTTACTCAAAGCGGCGGACACCGGACAGAACTTCTGGCTAATCTTTGGTTTGGCTTTGTTGGGGTTCATCATTGTTCAAGTCATCACCGACATGTTCACCACCCCAAAAATCATGGGTTCCGCCATGGGACTCAATCCGGCAGTCCTATTGCTGTCGCTATCCGTCTGGGGCGCCTTGCTGGGGTTCATCGGACTGATTATCGCTTTGCCACTCACCACGCTCATCATTGCCTATTACAAGAGATACATCACCAAAGAGGAAGAAGAGCAGGAAATGCTGCCTGCTCCACCCGGCATCTCACCACCGCCCCGCAAGACATCTGGAAACGGAGATAAAGCAAAGTAAGGGGCAAATAACCAGAAAAAACGCATGAGAATGCAAAAAAAACCAAAATTATTTGGTGCATAGGGCAAAAAACACTACCTTTGCACTCGCTTTTCAAACAAGCACATTCGGAGATCCGTTAGCTCAGCTGGTAGAGCACAACACTTTTAATGTTGGGGTCTTGGGTTCGAGCCCCAAACGGATCACACCACTGAATGCCAAACATTTGTCGACCAAATGTTTGGCATTTTTCTTTTTCAACAGTTCGTGTCTTTACATGGAAGTATAGGAACCTGAACCAACATTTGTCATTCCAGAGCAAACAAATGTATTTACAAAGTCAACACACTGTCGAATGGTCAATAACAGTAATTGCTGAGTGAAATAACAGATAGAAAAAGGCAATAAAGAAAAAAAAGCAAGTTTTTTTCATACCAATTAGATTTTTTTTTTTACCTTTGTGCGTTGAAAGCAAAAAATGTTGATTGTGAGTTCTGCGAGAACGAAATGTATGTAATAGAATTTTCACGTATTCATGCTCATCTTATCAATCAGAGTATGCTGTAGTGTCATGCATATTAACCAAGTATAAGTTCTCCTAAGCGGCATTCACCACATCTATAAAAACTCTACTTTTACTCGCTTTATCCCTAAAGCGAGGCGGGGAGGGAATGTGCCGTGTCATCACCATCAACATTTTTCACTATCAAACCAGCTTAAGCACTCACAATCAACAACTTTCATTATTTTTTCAGGCTTGCCTGAAGTCTTTTTCAACAAAAACAACATGGCAGAGAGACATCTCTGCGAAACAATCACATGACAAGGCATCGCGAATGAAGATTATGTTCCTTTGCTTTATCCCGATTATGAGGGATGTCGGCGGCATACAAAAAGTCACCGACAGCCTTGCGGGCGAATTCATGCGCCGTGGTCATGATGTGATTTTTGTCCACTATGAGTGGCGGGACATTCCACCTGACTACCCATTCACTGCGCCCCAGCATTACATTGATACCAGAAATGATGACCGCAAGCAGTGGGTTGAAACCTATCTACAATTATTGAGGCAGCAGGGGACCGAGGTTGTCATCAACCTTAACTCATCAGAGAAATCTTATTTCCTTTTGAGTCAAACCCCACGGGATGTCAAACGAATCACAACCAATCATCTCCAGCCCTTTGCTGGCCTTGACCATTTGCGTGAAAGCAGTCCGTTGATTCCAGGCAGGACACTCAAGCGTCGCCTCAACCGGTTGACAGGCACTTATCTTCCTTTTGTCATGCGCCCCGTCTATGCACGTCGGGAAAGGGCCAATATCGACAAGATGCTTCGCGTGAGTGACCGTTATTGTGTTCTTTGCGCTGAATATATCGAGCGGGTCATCCATTTTCACCCCAATGTGGACAAGAGCAAATTATGCTTCATCCCCAATCCCACGCCCTACCCCGATGCCACGTTCGATTCCGCCAACAAACAAAACATCCTGCTCTACGTGGGCAGGCTCTCCAACTACCCCAAGAATCTGATTGCCTTTGTCAGGGTATGGCATCGCCTGTCAAAAGCCAATCCAGATTGGAAAGCCGTCATTGTCGGGGAAGGGGGTGTTGTCGACCGAGTCATCAAGCCCTATGTAAAGAGCCAGCAGATTCCAAGAATTCATTTCGAAGGCTTTCAACAGGATGTTACCTCCTACTATAAGTCTGCGAAATTTGTCTGTGTTACCAGTTTCTTCGAAGCATGGAATATGTCCCTGATAGAAGGAATGTCCTTTGGGTGTGTTCCCGTGGCTTTTGATTCTTACGAGGGTGCCCGTGCCATCATCAGTCACGAAAAAGACGGTATATTAGTCAAGCCTTTTGACGAAGAACTCATGGCTTCTGCTATACAAAGGCTCATAGACCATCCCGAGAAGATGCGCCAAATGAGCCAGAACGCTAAAGAAAAGACCAACACCTTTTCCCTCCAGTCGGTTGCCGACAGGTGGGAATCACTTATCAACACTATATAACTATCAATAGGTTTCACATTGTAACCATGCCACAGACCACCTATACATCCAACGACAAATTCTTATGGTTTGTCACCTTTGCGTTTCTCGCCTTCAACAGTATCGGAGGAAAGGCAGATGGTGGTGCCGCCGTATTGTTTGCTGTCACCATCATATTCTTACTTTGTAGTAATTTCAAATTTCAAGTACGGCCCTATCATCTATTTGTTCTCCAATTCACTTTTTTCTGCTATATATCTGCCTTTTGGGCTTTGAACGGCCGTATGGCTATTGCTAAAGGCAATACGCTCTTTCAAATACTTTTCTGCACCAGTGTGTTCTATTCCTACTATAGCAGGTTGCGGAACGTGGACCTTCTGCTAAGGCTCATCTTGTGGGCGGGCTATTTCATGGTCTTTTACTCCTATCTTTTCTATGGAATAGATAACGTTGCTTCCATGGAATCGGATGCAGAGCGGTTGAGCAATGAGTTTGCCAATGTCAACTCCATTGGTATGAAAGCGGCCACTATCGTGATTATCCACTTGTATTTCTGTATGTACAGGAAATGGGAGAAGTCAATCCTCTTAGCTATTCCTACCATCATTCTCGTGGCCAGCACACAAAGCCGCAAGGCCATCGTGATTTTGGTTTTAGGTCCCCTGCTGCTGTATTATTTCAAATATCTCCGTCAATCGAGAAAGAGTTTGATACCTTTTGCGAGGTTGCTGCTATTTGTCGTCATCTTGATAATATTGGTGATTACCATGTCGCAAACAGGATTGTTTTCAGGTGTCACCCAACGTATGACCAACATGTTCAATTCATTTACGGGTGAAGGATATGTAGACTCGTCAACCTCTACCCGTGAATTCTTCCGAAAAATAGGCTGGATTCAGTTCACACGAACCCCCATGTTGGGCGTCGGTATGGGAAATGCGCGAATCCTTGCGATGAGAGCCACAGGTCACGACTGCTATCTTCACAACAATTATGCCGAGTTGGCGGCCAATGGTGGCACTATAGGTTTGATATCCTATTACTCCATCTTCCTATATGTGTTGTTTAAGGAATTCAAATACTATAAAGTCAACAGCGTTGCCTGTCTGTTCATTGTAATGATTCTGATCCGATTCGTTTCCGACTGGGGAGCGGTTTCCTATTATACCAAAACCACTTACATTTATCTGATGATGTGGTTTATCCACTTGGAAAAATGTAAGAAATGGTATCCTAACATAAAATGACCTACTATTTCCTGCTGCCAGACCTCAGTGCTGGTGGTGCTGAACGCGTGAGCATCACCATGGCAAGGCTTCTTCGCCGCGAGGGCCGCGATGTGCGGTTTCTTTGTCTGGGTAGTGGGGACGGCGAGATGCGTTCTTGGATTGTACCTGAATTTCAACTGGAAGCACTTGGCTGCAAACGTGTTCTCTCGGCAATTCCCAGTCTATGCAAGTTTCTTCATGGTCACAAGGATGTCGTGTTGTTTTCCAGTCGGGAACATGTCTCCATTGCCGCTTTAATTGCCGGGAAACGGGCAAAAGTACCTGTTATCGTCAGAATGCCCAACATGCCTTCCAACCGGTTGCACAAAGGACTTGGAGCCCTGAAATGGAACGTCATTCGATTTGTCAACAGGCGATTGATACCCAATGCCCGTACCATTATCTCACAAACCGACACGATGCGTGAGGAGGTAAAGGCATTTTATCGATTGCCCGACAACAAAGTGGTGACTATCTACAATCCTGTGGACAAGGAGCATGTATGTTCAGAGGCCGAACAGAAAGCCAATCCTTTTGACACCCACAAGCCACAGTTCCTCTGTGTGGGCAACATTGCCCATTCCAAAGGAATAGATATCCTGCTCCAGGCATTTGCCAAAGTACATCAGATGATGCCCGATGCCTGTCTTTCCATTATCGGACGTCACAACACGGAATATGCCAATCAACTGCGGCAATCCGTCAAGGACGACACCTCCATCCGGTTTTTGGGCTTCATCCAAAACCCATACCCATATATGAAACATTGTGATGTGTTTATCCTTCCTTCACGAATGGAAGGCTTCCCCAATGTTTTACTTGAGGCCATGTGCTTCAACAAACCAGTGGCAGCCACCACCTGTGTCCCTATCATTGAAAAACTGATACAAGAAGGCGAGAACGGCTATTATTGCCCAACGGAAAATGTCGAAGCCTTAGCAGAATGTATGATGAAAGCCACACAGCTTCATAATATCTCCAATCAATACGAGTTGTTCCAAAAAGACCGTTTGTTGCAAACTTTTCCCCTTTAATACTCCATGACTATCCGCCAAGCCACCTACGAAGACCTTCCTGGCATCGCAAGGATACATAAAATTTGTTTCCCTGATTACTTATCCACCAAAATAGGAGGTGCTGACAACGGTAAGTTGTTAAGCAGATTTTATAGGGAGTTTTTAGAAGATTGTCCTGAACTGTGTTTTGTTCTCATCGATGATAGCAATCAGATTTTAGGCTTTTCTGTGGGTTATTACATGGACCGTCCGGGACACCAGGAACGTTATATCAGCAAGAACCGTTGGACGGTGGCGAGACGTCTTTTGTGGTTGATGCTCAAAGGAGACATGCAAGCCTGGTCGAAATTTATGCTGAGATTCCGCAAACCAGTCTATTATATCATCGACCATCGTCTCGATGATGTTCCAATGTCTGAGGTTGGAGACCTTCTCTCATGTTGTGTTCATCCCGACCACAGAGGGAAAGGGTACTCGGGAATGCTCGTTGATACTTTTCTCAAGAGCATGAAGGAGCAAGGTCGAAAATACTGTTTGTCTTCTACCAATTTCGACAATAAAGGAGCCAAAGGAATGTTCACTCATAACGGATTCGTACCCTATCGGAAAATTGGCAATTTGTCTTTCACCTACGTTTGTGAATTATAATATTCAGCAAGAATGGCACTGTCGGCAGGCAACATAATTAAATGGTGGAAGATGCTCACAGGCAAGAGTGTTTATCACGTCACACAAGGCATAGGACACCATTTTTCCACCGATGAAATCAGCGGCTATTATAATGATATGACCGCCAAGGTAACCATGCAGCCACAACTGCTCGACAATGACCAACTGCCCCGACTCTCCGACATCTATGGCAAAGACATCGAATTTGCTGTAGGTATCTTCCAATATGGATTGGGAGCATGGGACCTCTACCTCGAGAGCAAGGACAACCGCTATCTCAACAAGTTCAATCAGTCTGTAGAATGGGCTCAGACCCATCAGTTGGAGAATGGAGCATGGCGCAATTTCGACCATGTCTACCCCACCCATCCCTTCAGTGCCATGGCTCAAGGTGAAGGTGCCTCATTATTGCTCAGGGCCTATCAACAGACAGGAGAAGCCAATTATTTGGAAAAGGCAGGCAAAGCCATTGACATGATGATGATGCCCGTCAGCGAGGGTGGAACGACACTTTATCAAGACAGCCAATCCATCCTGTTGGAATATGTTCATCGTCCTGCCGTTCTCAACGGATGGATTTTTGCCTGGTTCGGGCTCTATGACTATGTCAAAGCCACTGGTGATGAGGGAAAATACAAAGCCTTTCTCCATCAATCCACCGACACACTGGAGAAGATGCTGCCACAATTCACCAACCGTTATTGGAGTATGTACGATCTCGACGGGCGCATATCCAGCCCGTTTTATCACAAGCTTCACATTGCGCAAATGCAAGCCTTACATCAACTTACAGGCAGGGAAGCCTTTGCACGATATGCCTTGAAATGGGAATCCTACCAGCGTAATCCTCTGAAGAAAGCGGCAGCCTTTGTCTACAAGGCCTCACAAAAAATCGTGGAGAAAAACGTGCCATGAAAATCCTCTTGATTTCCAACCAGACAGGTGATGAAAAGACGGTGGGCAATCCCATCCTCCAGAGGATGCTGCGCTCTTTAAAAAAGAAAAGTGTAGTTGAAGAGGCCCATTTCGCACCTTTTCTGAAAAGCTCTCTTTGGGCATCCCTGCGCGAGATATCCCGGCAATCACGTTGTCATGACGTCGTTCATGTACATTTCGGTGGAATCTACGCGCTGTTGGTATGGTTCTTCCTTCTGGGAGCACGATGCCCCAAACTCATTACATTCCATGGAACCGACATCCATGCCCGCAGTATCCATACAGCCAAGAGGAAGCGGGACAAACTGAAAATCAGGTTGAACCAATGGGCGTCCTTCCTGTGTATTATATTGTACTCACGTCCAGGATTTGTCGCCGAGGAGTTGAAGGGCTATGTACCCCGTATATTGGGAAGAAAGATGAGAAAAAAATCATTTGTCCAGCCCTTGGGAGTCGACTATTCTCTGTTCTTGCCGATGGAGAAAACTGAAGCTCAAAAAGCCTTGGATATTACGGATAAGCACCCCATCCTGTTCTCCGACATTTCCAATACAAGCGTGAAACGTCGCGATTTGGCACAAGCCATTGTTGAGAGACTTCCCGGACATTACTCGTTACTCATCATGTGTGGGGTAACACCAGAAAAAGTACCTCTATATATCAATGCCTGCGACTGTCTGCTGCTTACCTCCGATGAAGAAGGTTCACCCAATATCATCAGGGAATGCCTTGCTCTCGACAAACAGGTGTTCAGCGTAGAAGTCGGGGATGCTGCAAAGCAACTCCAAGGACTCACCAACTCACTTATCATCAGCCGTGACCCTGACACAGCTGCCCAACAGATTGTCGAGGCACTCAAAATGCCGTATACAGACAACACCCGTGAAACGCTACGCCCACGACTCGACTTCGACCTTCTCAACGAGAAGACAATACAACTCTATCAAAACCTGTTAGGATGAAGATTGTGAACATCGCCGGGGGGCTCGGCAACCAAATGTTTCAATATGCCTTTGCGCTCATGCTCAAGGAACACTATCCCGGCGAGACGGTGATGGTGGATATCAGCCATTACCATACTTTGATGTTCAAGCATTTCGGCTCTGTCAACCTTCACAACGGTTATGAGATAGACAAGATTTTCGCCAATGCCACACTTCCCATCGCAAGGCCTAAGGATATCCGAAAAGTTTCCCACTATATCCCCAACTACATTCTTTCACGCGTAATGAGGAGATTGCTTCCGAAGCGGAAGACCGAATATGTAGCCCCCTACACCGAAAATTTCACCTTTCCGTCAGATGTTCTCACTGATGGCGACCGCTATTATGAAGGCTATTGGCAATGTGCCAAATACTATATGGACATCAAGCCATTGCTACGCCACACCTTCGCTCATCCTGCGCCCAACGAATACAACGCGGCCTTGATTGAACAAATCAAGAGTACCGACAGTTTGGGTATCCATGTGAGAAGAGGTGATTACAAAAACGCCCCGGAATTCAACGGTATCTGTACTACCGAATATTATAAAAAAGCCCTTGAAGCTGCCACTAAAGACAGAAAACCCACCATTTTTGTCTTTTCCAATGACATCAAATGGTGCAGGGAGAACCTACCTGTTTTAGCTCCAGGACTTGACATCATTTTCATTGACGGCAACCGCGGAAGCAATAGTTGCTGGGATATGTTTCTCATGACTTACTGCCGTCAGCTCATTATCGCCAACAGCACATTCAGCTGGTGGGGTGCTTTCCTTAATCCTTATGCTCAAACTATTTATGCTCCAACATTATGGCTACACCGAGATTGTACGATAGAGATTCTCGACCCACAATGGAAAACTATCGATTAACCACCATGCAACCATTTGTTTCTGTTGTCCTGCCCATCTATATGGAAGAGAAATACATTGAGAAATGTATTCAATCCATCTTGGCCCAGGATTATCCTGACGACTGTTTGGAAATCATTTTTGTCGACGGGATGAGTACAGACCGGACACGTGAGATTGTGAAGGAATACTCTCTGACCTATCCCTTCATTCACTTGATTGACAATCCCGACCGGACAGTTCCATATGCTCTCAACAAAGGAATCAGACAATCGAAAGGAGACGTCATCATCCGACTTGATGGCCATTGTGACTATCCTTCCAACTATATCTCCTTGCTGGTGAGATATCTTTATGAACTGAATGCCGACAATGTTGGCGGTGTCTGGCACACAATGCCTGCAAGCGACACAGCTGAATGCCATGCCATTGCCATCGGTTCAAGTCATCCCTTTGGCGTTGGCGGTTCAGAGCACAAAATTGGCTCCAAAGAAATCAAACAGACCGACACGGTGCCTTTCGGATGCTACAAGCGGGAAGTTTTCGAACGTATCGGCTATTTCGATGAAGACCTCATCCGCAATCAAGACGACGAGTTCAATGCCCGTCTCATCAATCATGGCGGCAAGATTTTTATTATCCCCGAACTGGTCATCAATTACACTTCCCGCGACTGTATGTCGAAAATGCGGAAGATGTATTATCAATATGGATTGTTCAAGCCATTGGTAAACAAGAAGTTGGGTGCGCCAGCCACCATCAGGCAGTTCTT
>CACXDY010000165.1 GCA_902766505.1 uncultured Prevotellaceae bacterium | reverse complement strand
GTCGTCGTTAAGGGTAAGATAGTTAAACACAACAATGCGGAAGAACTTTAGGATTTCAACAGGAGCCGCCTTGACGTATTTGCGGATAATGTCTGCACATTCCTCGTAACTCAGGTTGCTATACTTGAAATCGCTACCACCGTTGGCATTGGTCAATCCTGCAAGTGAGGCAAAGTCTTCCTGACTATATTTCTGTCCATCTGGCCCGACATCGAACCGACGGCAAAGATAGGCTGCTTCTCCGTCCTTGAAGAAGCAGATGGAATTTGCTGCCGTTTCTATATGAAAGACCTGCGAAGCCAACTGCATGGTCAGATGTTCATTGGCAGGACAATATTTACGGTCAAGCAAGGCGTATGATGTTGGAGCAGGTTTCAAAATGTATGTTCCACGTTCGCCTTCAGCTGGCTTTACCAAATGTCCTTCACTATCTATCACTAAGCTCGCTTTAGGTTGCACTCCGGAAAGTGAAATGCGGCCTACATTCTTCAGATAGGATTCATTGTCTGCATTGTCGTTATTGGGACTGTCAAAATCCAAGATAAACGAAACTTTTTTCCCGTCGAACAACAGTTTCTGTGCTGCAGGAGAATATGTGTCAAATCCCTGCTGCAAGGTAGATGGACAAACATTGACCTCTATCATATTCACATAGGTTTTATGGTTACGGATCCAATGGTATCGTACTGGGCAGTTGCCAACATGATACCAAAATCATCGTTTTCATCGATATGATGCAACATGGATTGCACTTGACGATTGGAACCTTCAGACAACATGTTATAAAAAAATGGAAAGAGATGGTTGGAACGGTAAGGTTCTTTTCTAACGGGCATTGCCAAGCAGACAGGTTCACCTTGATAATCCCCACCATAAGTAAACACGTATTCCCTGGCATCGGTTTCTTGAAGTATGCCAGCTTCTACATCGTGCACTAATACTTTACATTGCCTCATAATCCAACTGTTTGATGTTGATAACCAATTGCAGACCCAATGTGTCGATAATTGTCAACAGAGTTGCCAACTGTGGATTACCTTCTCCGCGCTCGATTGCCACTATGGTGTTTACAGCCACACTTGCCAAGTCAGCCAACGTTTGTTGGTTGATACCTAACTTCTTTCGCCTTTTTTTGATGGCATTTCCTATTTCTTGCAGTGTCATAATCCCAATATATTGCGATTTTGCTACAAAGATAAGCAAACATTTTCAAATGGAGCCGTAATTTCGCAACAAAATGCGATTTTTGGCAGTTTTAGGTTTCTACGGCTATTGAAAATCGCAAAAATCGCAGCAAATTGCGATTTATGACCTCATCGTTATGGCAGAAGACGGATTCCAATTCAGCAGTTTGGAGTTGTACTCCATCTGCTTTTCAAGAGGATAGTTGGCAATAAAACGGTCGGGCGATATTATGAGAATAATATAGTTCCAAAAAAATCAGGCACTCCTTTCGGTAATGCCTGATTCCATTTAGTAGAATATACTAATTTTTACAGCTATGGTTGATTATTGAAATGGTTTGAAATTCCATTTTGAGTTGTCGCTGGAGAAATCATAGACAGCGAGAGTAGGTGTGCTGTCGCCAGCGGAGTAAAGCACATAGCGGGTGTTGATGCCTTCTTGTCCCGGTATCTGCTTGGGCAGCAGGCGGAAGGTGCCATCAGTAAGTTGCTCGACACGCCACAGCTGCTCAGGAGCACCCTTGAAAGTGGTGGTGGTCAGTTCGAGAGACTCGGTGGCGGTCAGCGCACGCTCCGTTCCTGCAATCTCAATCTTGTAATACGGACCTCCGAGGTAGCCGCCAGCTTCAGGCACAGCCTTCACCGACCACAACTGGTGGGGACGGAACATATAGTCGCCGGCACGCACGGGGATGTCGCCGGCAGGCCATGTGGAAGCCACTTGCTCCAAAGTCTGGTTGGCGATGGGTTTCGGAGGTTGGGGATTGCTGTTGTTTCTCATCCATCCTTGGCGTTCTTGCTGCATGCGAACGAAGTCAACGGCCAGTTCGAGAGCATAGCCACGACGCTCCGACTCAATCTCGTAGGTGCCTTCCTTGAAACGTTCACCTGCCACGGGCCAGTCGTTCTTCCACAACAACGGGTGAATAGCCAGCACACTACGGCCACCCTGGTCGAAGTCTGCCTCCCAGTGGAATGACATCACCTCCACACCCTCGTCGATGATGGTGCGCCCGAAGTGTCCAGCACCTGTCTTACGGTTGCCGGCAGCAATGACCATGCGGCCACCGCCGTGGTACATGTCGCGGCCCACATTATCTATATAAGGACCCTCAACGCTTTT
>CACXDY010000164.1 GCA_902766505.1 uncultured Prevotellaceae bacterium | reverse complement strand
GCTTTGGTGGCCTGCATGAAGGAGTTTGAGTCTAATCATTAATTTCTTTTGACATGAAAGTATTAGTAGCTACAGAGAAACCTTTTGCCGCCGCAGCTGTCGACGGTATCCGTCAGGAAGTGGAGGGCGCAGGCCATCAGTTGGTGCTGCTGGAGAAATATACTGAGAAGAGTCAACTGCTGGAGGCTGTCGCTGACGCCGATGCACTGATTATCCGTTCCGACAAAGTGGATGCCGAGGTGCTCGATGCAGCCAAGAACCTGAAAATAGTGGTTCGTGCCGGTGCTGGTTATGATAACATTGACCTGGCTGCTGCTACAGCGCATAACGTAGTGGCCGAGAATACTCCCGGACAGAATGCCAATGCTGTGGCCGAACTCGTTTTCGGACTGTTGGTCTTTGCCGTTCGCAACTTCTACAATGGCAAGTCGGGGTCTGAACTGAAGGGCAAGCGCCTTGGTTTGCTCGCTTTCGGAAATGTGGGTAGAAATGTTGCCCGTATCGCTAAGGGTTTCGGCATGGATGTCTATGCCTATGATGCCTACTGCCCTGCCGAGGTGATTGAGGCCGCAGGTGTTCACGCCGTGGCTTCTCAGGATGAACTGTTCTGCTCCTGCGATATCGTGAGCTTGCATATCCCCGCTACTCCCGAGACACGTGAAAGCATCAATTACCGTGTGGTCGGACAGTTGCCAAAGGGTGGTATCCTTGTCAATACAGCACGCAAGGAGGTCATCAATGAGCCTGAGTTGCTCAAACTGATGGCTGAGCGCACTGATTTGAAGTTTGTCACCGATATTAAACCGGATGCCGATGCTGAGTTCGCTGCTTTCGAAGGCCGCTATTTCAGCACTCCAAAGAAAATGGGTGCACAGACTGCAGAGGCAAATGTCAATGCCGGTATCGCTGCTGCCAAGCAAATCAATGCTTTCTTCAGCGATGGATGCACAAAATTCCAAGTGAATAAATAAGAATAGTCGTTGCGCTATGGCTACAATAAAACCATTCCGTGGGCTGCGCCCACCAAAAGACCTTGTCGAGCGGGTTGAATCCCGGCCCTATGATGTCCTCAGTTCTGAGGAAGCAAGGGCTGAGGCTGGTGATAATGAGATGAGCCTATACCATATCATCAAGCCCGAAATTGATTTCCCGGAGGGTACGTCTGAGTACGATCCGAGAGTATATGAAAAGGCTGCCGAGAATTTCCAGAAATTCCAGGATAACGGATGGCTCGTACAGGATGACCAGGAGCATTATTATATCTATGCCCAGACCATGAACGGCAAGACCCAATATGGACTGGTTGTTGCAGCACATGTCGACGACTATATGCAGGGGCGTATCAAGAAACATGAGTTGACAAGGCGGGACAAGGAAGAGGACCGCATGAAGCATGTCAGAGTCAACAATGCCAACATCGAGCCGGTGTTCTTCGCATATCCTGACAATGATGTCCTCGACCGCTTAATCTCTCGCTATCAGGAAACCGAGCCGGTATACGATTTCATCGCACCTATCGATGGATTCCGCCACCAGTTTTGGGTGATTTCTGATAAAGACGACATGGATGTTGTCACCAGAGAGTTCTCCCGCATACCCTATCTCTATATTGCCGATGGGCATCACCGTTCTGCTGCGGCTGCACTGGTCTGCGCTGAGAAGCAGCAGCAAAACCCCAATCATTGTGGCAACGAGGAATACAACTATTTCATGGCGGTCTGTTTCCAGGCTTCCCAACTGACAATACTCGATTATAATAGAGTGGTCACTGATTTGAATGGTCTTTCCTCCAAGGAATTCCTAACCGCACTACGGAAGAATTTCACCATAGAGGATATGGGGGAGGAGATCTACAAGCCAAAGAAGTTGCATGAGTTCTCACTCTATCTCGACAGCCATTGGTATAAGTTGAATGCCCTTCATGGCTCATACGACAATGATGACCCCATCGGTGTGCTGGATGTCGACATCTCTTCCCGTCTCATTCTTGACGAGATTCTTGGTATAAAGGACCTCCGTGGCTCCAACCGCATTGACTTTGTGGGTGGACTGCGTGGTCTCGAAGAACTCAAGAGAAGAGTGGACAGTGGAGAGATGCGCATGGCTCTTGCTCTCTATCCCGTTTCGATGAAGCAAATCATGGATATCGCAGACAGCGGGAATATCATGCCGCCAAAGGCAACATGGTTTGAACCAAAATTGCGTTCAGGGTTGGTCATTCACAAACTTTCATGAGTTCTGATGAGTTTCTGACCATAACAGATAGCGTAGGCGAGGGATTTTACTCCGAGAAAAGGAGTAAGTTTCTCGCTTTCGCTCATCATGTGACTACCGTTGAGGAAGTGAAACAGGTGGTCGCTGAATACCGTGCAAAATACTATGATGCACGGCATGTATGCTATGCCTATATGCTGGGACCTTCACGCGAAGAGTTCAGGGCAAACGATGATGGCGAACCCAGCAGCACTGCGGGAAAACCCATTCTCGGGCAAATCAACAGCCATCAATTGACCGATATTCTCATTGTTGTGGTCAGGTATTATGGTGGTGTCAATCTTGGGACGGGAGGATTGATTGTCGCCTACCGCGAGGCTGCGGCTGATGCCATAGCGCATTGCAAGATTGTCAGCCGCATGGTGGAGGAAACCATTACTTTTGATTTCTCCTATGTGATGATGAACGATGTCATGCGTATTGTGAAGGAATTGTCACCACGCATTGTTTCTCAAACCTTCGACAATACTTGTTCCATAACCATGGCCATACGGAAGTCTGAGGCCGAAAATCTGAAAAACCGTCTACAAAAACTGTCCTTCGGACAGTAACATCTTTTCTTCATAGAATGTCCCCAACAATGTTTTTCGGGACATCATTATCTGTCAATGTAAGATTTACGCAAGAATATTTGGAAGTTAAAAAGAAATCTTGTATTTTTGCGTAAAAATCACACAAAACTGAAAAATATAATATCATGGAAGAATTTAAATACCATTATAAGTATCCGCATCCAAGTGTCACAACCGACTGTGTTATATTTGGTTTCGACGGTTCTAAACTGAAAGTGCTCCTTGTAGAGCGTGGCATCGAACCTTTTAAAGGGCGCTGGGCTTTCCCCGGTGGCTTCCTCAAAATGGATGAGTCGGCTGAGGAAGGCGCATTGAGGGAATTGCAGGAGGAGACAGGACTGAAAGGGGCATACATCAAACAATTCCACACTTTCTCTGATCCGAAACGTGACCCACGTGAACGGGTGTTGACCATCGCCTATTATGCTTTGGTGAGAATGCAGGAGGTGAAGGGCGGCGATGATGCGGCAAGGGCTGAATGGTTTGCATTGGATGAGGTCCCTGCATTGGCTTTCGACCATGATCTCATTCTCCGCGTCGCATTGAAAGTGTTACGCCAACAGATTCATTTCGAGCCTATCGGCTTTGAATTGTTGCCTGAGAAGTTCACCATCAAGGAACTCCAGCTGCTTTATGAGGCAATCCTCGATGTGAAGTTCGACCGGCGCAATTTCTACAATAAGATGATGCACTTGGAAATTCTCACATTGTTGGACGAGAGGGTCTTCAATTCGCCCAAGAAGGAAGCCTATCTGTTTAAGTTCAACCCGAAAAAATATGAAGAGTTGAAACAAAAGGGATTTAGGCTGGAGTTCTGACAGCCACCGTCATTTCCCGATAGAGTTCGTCAAGAAGAAAGACAACAAAAACGATGAAAAAGACAAAGCGTAGGGTAGCAAAGGCTACGACGATGGATGCCATCAAAGCCATGCGACGTGGAGGGCGGGAGGCTGAGCAGGAATTGCTTGGCCCCGGCTTTCATAGTTTCGACCGGGCTCATAAATCAAAGAAAATCTATACGCGAAAAGCGAAACATAAACTCAATGGAGAAAACTCATAGGATGATGAGCATCAAAACAATCTCTGGTTTATCTTTGCTGGTTTTGCTGCTGATGACAGCATGTAGTGGTCGTCAGGCAAAAAATAGTGGACAAAAGGAGGAAGCACAAAAAATTAATTGTTGTCCGCCCACAATCTATTTACAACCTTGTAATAATTTCAATAAGAACGAGGCAGAAAAGTTAATACCTAAATTTAAGGCATTTATTAAAGAAAGCTCTGGCGTAGAACTGAGTTTTGAAGTCAAACCTCCAATTCAGCTTCATGACACTCTTATGAATGACAGCCATACTCGTTACAGGGCCGATAAAATTATTCGTTCTATTGAAGACAATCATCATGATGCTGTCATTGTATTGTTGCATCAAGACATTTCTTGTACATACAAGAGTAAGAAGGATTGGGGGATACTTGGCTTGTCTCTCGTACCAAAGTATAAGATTTGTGTGGCATCTGATTATAGGCTGAAGGATAAAAAGAGAGACTTGTGGAAAGTGGCCGCCCATGAGTTCTTACATTCATATTGCAACATGCGGCACTGTGCCAATGACAATCCTTCTTGCTTGATGAAAGACGCAAAAGGTCATGCGGATTTTTCCAACAAGAACCATTTATGCAAATCCTGCAAATCTAAATGCAATATCTGAATCAGGAAAAGGCAGTAATCAATCGGGGCAGGCACCCCTGCCTTTTTCTATGCAGTTAATTGATTCCGTCGCAATTTATCACTTATCCTGATTCCGGAAAAGGATGGTCTGTGTTTCCCAATTCATTTCCTCGATGATGGCGATTGACTCCAGATGGTAACCTTCCTCGCGCAGTATGCGGCCGCCCATCTGCTGGCCTTTTTCCACGGCGATGCCTATGCCCGATACCTCGCCGCCTGCTTGGTGCACCAGGTCTATGAGCGCATGGGCTGCCTGGCCGTCAGCAAGAAAGTCATCCACTATCAGCACCCGGTCGGTAGACTGCAGGTAGGGTCTCGACACAAAGACTTTATTCTCCTTCTTATGGGTGAATGAGTAGGCCTGAGACACATATTTACTGTCGGTGCTGTTGGCCGTCTCACTCTTCTTGGCAAATACCACGGGCACATCGTACAGATGGCCCAGCATTGTTGCCATGGCAATGCCGCTGGCTTCAATGGTCAGAATCTTGTTCACCTCCACGTCACAGAAGCGCCGTTTCAGTTCAATGGCTATCTGCCGTATGATACTGATGTCTATCTGATGATTCAGAAAATTGTCAATCTTCAGGATGTTGCCGGGCTTGATAACGCCGTCGCTCAGTATTTTTTCTTCAAGGAAATTCATCTTCTGTCTGTATTGTCTTTATGTCTTTGTATATACATCTCCGAAGCAGAAGATGCAATATGAAACAAAAAAAGAGAGTTTTGTCAAACTCTCTCTATTCTTGGCGGAAGGTGAGGGATTCAAACCCCCGATACCCGTAATGGGTATACCGGATTTCGAGTCCAGCGCGATCGATCACTCTGCCAACCTTCCTCTATTGTGGTGCAAAGGTATGGATAATTTTTGGACTTGCAAAATTATTCATTACTTTTTTGTGCGGCTCACCGATTTCAAGAGAGATTTCATGACTTGTCTTCTCTGACTGCTTGGACAAGTGAATGTTATGGCTTGTCCTTGTAACACCATCCACAAGGGGATTTCTTGCCCAGTTCCTTGGCCTTTTTCAAGGTCACTTTTTTCACTTCTCCAGAACAACTTTTCAGACCGCGGCATTGGCTCGTGATATGGTATTTCGTCGATTTGGGACCCGTGCAGATATATACATAGGTCTCACTCGCCTCATTCACACCACCACTGAAAAGCAACATCATTGTAAGTATCAGTGCCTTCATCTCTTAACGTTTTTTTGATGGTAAAATCCCCTTGCGCCTAAAAGCGCAAGGGGATGATGGACAACAAATTTGTCTTGTTATTTGCGGATGTATTTCTTGTTGCCGCTGATGACCACACCCTTGTAGTCGGCTCCTACACGCTGACCTGCCAGATTGTAGGTGGCTGTGCTCGTGGTGCTCGACTCGGCTTCCACAGCGGTGATGCCATCGAAACCATCAAATACGAATTCGGTGATGCCTGCTGCATCTTCCATTGGTACGGCCAGATAAGCCTTGTTGGCTTGATTCATAAACGCAGCACCGCCATTGGCGCCATAGTAGAAACCTACATTGCCATTCTTCGCCGAAAGCATGTAGAACTTATAGCTGCCTTCTGGATCATCACCGGTTGTCTCCTCGGTCTTGTCGCTACCTCTCAGCAGACTGTGCTGCTCGGGTATGTCGCCTGTGACTTTGTAGAATGTGTAGTTGGCATCGGGCTCACCATTGAGAATCACACCACAGCCGGCGGGTATGATATCCGTAACTTCAAGCAGATTCAGCATCTTGCCTGAAACCTCGTCCACGGCAAAGGCCGTGACACCCTCTGGTAGTTGATAGGAAGTCTCACCGAAGTAGAAACTAATCACGCCATATGGTCCAAAATTGATTTCGCGTGTGGCACCTTCCACATAAATGGCATAGAGATTGACACCCGAGCTGGCACTTGCCAGATAAATGGTGGTTGGGCCTCCCTCATAATTGTAGAGGTTTACTTCTGGGCCTGAGGATAGCATAGGCATCGTTCCCTTGACATTGCCAAATGAGCCGACGTGAATGTTGAGGGTTCTGTCTGCACTGCCGCTTGCGCTGCAGCCAACCACCTTGATGGTGCAACTGCCGGGTACTTCAAAATGTACATTGCGGTTGCCTGCAGCTCCTGTTCCTCCAAACTTTAAGCGCTGGGTATAGTCCACTCCGTCTACAGTCTGGGAGTTCGCATCGATAGTCACTTTCTTGTCACTTGCAGCTTCTACGGTCAGACCATCCACAGTGGTTTGCTCAGCGATGTCACCTGAAGCCCAATTGGAGAAATTCCAGCTGAAGGAGAATTTTTCTTTCTCTTCTACAACAATCACGGGGAGAGCATTGCCTCCTACGAAAGCCACTTCGTAGACATCGCTGTTGCTGCTGTCGGTTCCAGTCAATTCCACTGTGTATATTTCATCGGCATCAAGCTCTTCGACGCTGATTACTGCAACGGTATTGGAGTTGTCGCTGGCGATTCCCACTTCTCTTCCATCAGCATTTTTGACGGCCATTGCAGCAGAACGACTTTTTCCACCTGATTTTACCAATGCGCTGACGCTTTTGATGCCCTTCACCTTGAAGAAGTAAGTACGTGAGGTGTTGGCGGTTGCTGTCTTGGGAGTCGTCGTTGTATGGTAATAGCCTGAACCTTTGAAGACCCCGGCTGGTTCCCACTCACGGCCGGAACTTCCTGACTCGTCTGTCGTTACCCATTTCTGGTTTCCTTTTGATTGATAAGCACCGTAAACACTTATCACCAATGTACTACTGGTCTCATCATAATAATAAAGATTGTCAATCACCTCGCTCTTGAAACCTGCGTCACCGACTGTTGTCGCATTGGTGGCGATGTCGAGATATTCATCTGATGCTGTTTGGGCCGAAGCTATCGAACAAATAGCCATGACACCTAAAAGCATCATCCATCGTAATGTTTTTTTCATTTGTTTTTGTTTTTAAAGGTTTATATTATGTTTAGGTAGATTCGATTAGTTAAATAACGAAGTAGATTTGAATGTATACTTTTGCAAATATAAGAAAAATATTTGACGATGGGGCAATTAATGTGGATTTTTTTTTATAGGCCCCATAAATGGATTATATTTCACAATAACCGAGCAACAGATCTGTCCGTCCGCCTGGCTCACGGTAGTAGACCAGCACCTGGTATTTGTTCTCTGTTTGAAAAAAACTACCCTCTGTGGGCATGACATGGGTATAGCCTTCATTGTCGAGCATGACATATTGATAGGAGTAATAACCCATCTTGAGCATGACGGCACCATGATAGCAATGACTGCTCTCATCGTATTCCATCTGATATTCCGGCAAGAACAGGTCGTTGGTCCATGCTCCGTTCAGATACACCTCGCCATCTACGGGGGAGGGGCACAACAATTGGAAATGCACCATCACATAGTCCGTCAAACGGTCGTTCTCTATATTGTCGCTGTTGCGGATATAAAAGGCACCATTGGCATCCTCATCGTAGAGGTAGCTGGGGCGGGGGGCATCTGCAAAGACGTAGGCATGATATATTTCTCCGTCCCATTTGATTCGGTCAATGCCAAGTGTCGGGTGGTCCGTGTCGAGCACTTCAAATTTGTGGTATTCATTGCCTGCCTCGAAAATCAGGTCACGGCAGTGCTCCCAACGAAGTCCGTCGCTCATGGTGTACTGGGGCTGTGCATTTACCACGGCGTTGTCCCAACGCCCGTTTTGCATCACCACCGTCTTAATCTGATTAGTAGGGTTGATGACGTTGAGACCCGAGTATTTCACCGCTACGCTGACCTGTTGGTGGGAGTGGTTCACATCGATATCCGTGTTCGGACTCTGGCTCGCCGTCACACCCATCTTTGGTTCTACCAACATGAAACAGGCAGTAAGCATGGGCTCGTCGTCATCATTGTCGTCATAGACGGTCAGACGGTAATTACCGCTCATTTTCAGACGGCAATGCTTGTTGGGTATACTCAGACGATAGTGTGTGTAGAGTGTGTTGGTGTTGAGCGACTCCTCCATGTCCTCTATCAGGTTGCCTTCCGTGAAGCCTTCTATGTAGTCGTGCTCAAAAAGTCCCTCGCTGACCGACCAGTCGGCGTCGCAGTGCTCTATCTTATAAGTGTAGCGGTGATAGTCATGGGTCAGGTCGTCAAAGGAGATGTTGATGGGCTGACCACCCAACTCGGCGACAGGAATCGACAGCCAGTTGATGCCTGCCACTACTTGGAGCGTGGCGATTCGGTCGTTGTGTATCTCGTTGCGCTGCGCATGCGAGGCAGGTGTGAATGCAAGCGACAGGAGGAATATCATGACGGTAAGACGGAAATGGCGCATAGGCTTTCGTTTCTTGGGTTTTCGTTGCAAAAATACAAAAAAAGTCCTGACAGACAATGCTGTCAGGACTTTTTTCTGTCATGGGATGAATTACTTCTTGTTCAAAGCCATATCCACGGTAACGGCTACTGCTACGGTAGCACCAACCATCGGGTTGTTGCCCATACCCAGGAATCCCATCATCTCTACGTGAGCAGGCACGGAGGATGAACCGGCAAACTGTGCATCGCTGTGCATGCGGCCCAAAGTGTCGGTCATACCATAGGATGCAGGACCAGCTGCCATGTTGTCGGGATGGAGTGTACGGCCTGTTCCACCACCAGAGGCTACTGAGAAATAGGGCTTGCCGGCAAGCACGCGCTCTTTCTTGTAGGTACCGGCTACCGGGTGCTGGAAGCGGGTCGGGTTGGTGGAGTTACCAGTGATGGAAACATCTACATTCTCATGCCAAAGGATGGCTACACCCTCGCGGACATCGTCTGCACCATAGCATTTCACCTTGGCGCGGGGACCATTGCTGTAGGCTTTTTCCTGGACAATCTTCAACTCTCCACTGTAGTAGTCAAACTTGGTCTGTACATAGGTGAATCCGTTGATACGGCTGATAATCATAGCGGCGTCTTTGCCAAGACCGTTCAAAATCGTGCGGAGTGGCTTCTGACGAACTTTGTTGGCCATCTCGGCAATCTTGATGGCTCCCTCTGCGGCGGCAAACGACTCGTGGCCGGCAAGGAATGCGAAGCACTCGGTCTCCTCGCGGAGAAGACGGGCGGCCAGATTGCCGTGACCGATACCCACCTTGCGGTCGTCGGCTACAGAACCGGGGATGCAGAAACTCTGAAGACCAATACCAATAGCCTCAGCGGCCTCGGCTGCACTCTTCACACCTTTCTTGATGGCGATGGCTGCACCACATACATATGCCCACTTGGCATTCTCAAAACAGATACCCTGAGTGTCCTCGCAAATCTGGTAGGGGTCTACGCCTGCAGCGTCACAAATGGCGTTGGCTTCCTCTATCGACTGGATGCCGTTGGCCTGAAGGGCGGCGATCACTTGGTTGATACGGCGCTCCTGACTCTCGAATTTTACTTCTCTTATCATGTTTCTGTACTCCTATTCTTTACGTGGGTCAATCGTCTTCACTACTCCCTGCTCGGCGGTGGTGCGGCCATAGCGGCCGGTGAACTTCTTCACTGCCTCATTGGCATCCATGCCGCCCTTGATGGCTTCCATCATCTTGCCCAGGTGGACATACTCATAACCGCATACCTGTGAGTCCTCATCCAGGAACATCTTGGTGATGTAGCCCTCGGTCAACTCCAGATAACGGGTGCCCTTCGAACGGGTTCCATACAAGGTTCCGGTCTGGCTGCGGAGACCCTTGCCTAAATCCTCCAAACCTGCACCAATCACAAGACCGTCCTCGGAGAATGCACTCTGGGTGCGGCCATAGACAACTTGCAGGAAGAGCTCGCGCATGGCGGTGTTGATGGCATCGCACACCAGGTCGGTGTTCAGTGCCTCAAGAATCGTCTTGCCGGGAAGTATCTCTGAGGCCATGGCGGCTGAGTGGGTCATACCGGTGCAACCGATGGTCTCCACCAGGCATTCCTCGATGATTCCCTCCTTGATATTGAGTGACAGCTTGCAGGCACCCTGCTGGGGAGCACACCATCCCACACCGTGGGTATAGCCGGAGATGTCTTTAATCTCCTTTGCCTGTATCCATTTGCCCTCCTCGGGGATAGGGGCTGGTCCGTGGTGAGGACCTTTGGCAACAACACACATGTTGTTGACTTCATTTGAATAAGTCATGTTGGTAAATGATTAATTAATGTTTGTTATAGATAAATGTTTGTGGTTTTACAATAATGGGTTTCCATTCAAAATGCAAAAATAATAATTTTCGGTGATTTAATGCCTTTCAAATGCTCTTTTTTCTTCTCTTAATATGTTTTTCAACCTCTTTTTAAGTTCTTTTCTTTTTTTATTGTAACTTTGCAAACTCAAAATGGCATTATCTGTGTATTAGTGAATCAGCGTATGGAAATCTTTGTCAACGAAAAGGATATCATCGAAGCAGCCGACAAGGGCATGGACGAATTCATCAGTGTTTTCACGTCTGCCATCTACAACCAGGTGGGTGAGCTGAATGCGGAAAGCATGGCCAAACTCAATGCCGACCAAATCACCTTGCTCGCCTATATCATCCTAAGGGATGAGGTGATGGACGGAGGCTTCGTGCTGCTTATACACGATGGATATGGTGCGTTCATCTTCCAAAACCCTTTTGCACGGATGATGAGAAAATGGGAAATCAACGAATTGGCCAGTCTGGTCAACAAGGTGCATAAGTCGTATTCTCACCACCATGAACTTATCGAGCGCGATTACACCGACGAAGAGTTCATGGCTCTCTATGAGCAACTCCCCGAATTTGATGATTTCGACGATGTGTTCGTGGAGAACGAGGAGGAATGGACACAGGCTGTAGCCTGCTATATCGATGAGCACATTGAGAATTTTGCCACAATTGTGAAAGATGAATAAAGAACAACAATTGCTCAGGAAAAAAAGTCCTGTCCAAATAAAAAATAAAAAGGCGTCATTCGAGTATTTCCTGGTCGAGACTTTTACGGCCGGGATAGTGCTCACTGGCACCGAAATCAAATCCATCAGACTTGGAAAAGCTTCTCTTGTCGATACCTATTGCTCGATTATCAATGGTGAGATCTGGGTCAAAGGCATGAGCATCTCTCCCTATTTCTATGGCTCTTTCAGCAACCATGAGATGACGCGCGACCGGAAACTGCTGCTCAACCGGCGGGAAATCCGGCGGCTGCAGGAGGCGTCCAAACAGGCTGGCTTCACCATCATACCGACACTCGTCTTCATCGACCAGAACGGGAGGGCCAAAATGGATATCGCACTCGCAAGGGGTAAGAAACTTTTCGACAAACGTCAGTCCATGAAGGAAAAAGAGGACAGACGTGAGATGGACAGAGCAAAAAAAATATACAAATAGTATCGTGAAATCTATTTCTCTACAGGATATCCTTCAGCAGCGGATTGCTATTCTCGACGGGGCAATGGGTACCCGCATTCAGCGCTACCAACTCTCTGAGTCGGACTATCATGGCTATATGCTGCGCAATTCGGCTACACTGATGATGGGCAACCATGATGTGCTCAATCTGACAAGGCCCGACGTCATCGAGGATATCCATAGAAAATACCTGGAGGCTGGGGCCGACATCATCACCACCAACACTTTCAACGCACAGCGCATCTCGCAGGTGGACTACCATCTGGAGGATATGGCCCGGCTGCTTGCACTCGAGGGCGCAAAACTGGCACGTAAGGTGGCCGACGAGTTCTCCACACCTCAGCGGCCGCGATTCGTGGCCGGGTCTATCGGACCGACCAACAAGGCTTGTTCCATGAGTCCTGATGTGGCCGACCCTGCAGCCAGGGCCGTGCATTACGACGACCTCTTCGAGGCATATGGAGAACAGGCGGATGCGCTGCTCGAAGGTGGGGTCGACGCATTCCTGATAGAGACCATTTTCGACACGCTCAACGCCAAGGCGGCGGTAGGCGCTGTCTCACAAGTGATGGAGCGGCACCACGTGAAGTTGCCCATCATGCTTTCCGTGACCATCAGTGATAAGGCGGGGCGGACGCTGAGCGGACAAACGCTCGACGCTTTTCTGGCCAGTTTCTCGTCTTTCGACATTTTCTCCGTGGGCTTGAACTGCTCTTTCGGAGCCAAGGAGATGCGGCCGTTCTTGCGTGAACTCTCTGCCAAGGCTTCCTGTTATGTCTCTGCATACCCCAATGCCGGTCTGCCCAATTCGCTCGGACTATATGATGAGACTGCCGATAGCATGACGAAGCATATGGAACAGATTGTCGATGAGCGGCTGGTCAACATCATCGGTGGATGTTGTGGTACCGACGAGCAGTTCATCCGTCAGTTCGCAGAGATGGCGGAAGGCAAACCGCCACGGGTGCCGGCAACCCCGTCACGGGTGATGAGGCTCAGCGGACTTGATGTCCTGGAGGTGACTCCCGAAGTGGGCTTTGTCAATGTGGGGGAAAGGTGCAATGTCGCTGGCTCAAGAAAATTCTTGAGGTTAATCAAGGAACATCAATACGACGAGGCCGTGGCCATCGCCCGCAAGCAAGTGGCCGACGGGGCCTTGGTCATCGATGTCAATATGGACGATGGCCTGCTCGATGCAAGGCAGGAGATGACTACTTTCCTGAATATCATTGCTGCCGAACCTGATATCGCCAAGGTGCCCGTCATGATCGACTCCTCTGACTGGGAGGTCATCCTGGCCGCACTCAAGTGCGTGCAGGGAAAGGGCATCGTCAACTCCATCTCCCTCAAGGAGGGGGAGGAGGTGTTCCTCCAAAAGGCGAGAACCATCCGTGAGTTTGGGGCCGCCATGGTCGTGATGTGCTTCGACGAACAGGGGCAGGCCACCTCCTTTGAAAGGAGAATAGAGATTGCCCAAAGGGCATACTCATTGCTCACCGAGAAGGCAGGTGTGTCGCCTTTGGATATCATTTTCGACCCGAATGTGCTCGCCATCGCCACAGGCATGGAGGAGCACAATGCCTATGCGGCGGATTTCATTCGCGCCTGTGCTTGGATTCGGCAGCATCTGCCGGGAGCACATGTCAGCGGTGGCGTCAGCAACCTGTCGTTCGCCTTCAGAGGTAACAATGAGATTCGCGAGTCGATGCATGCCGTGTTCCTTTACCATGCCATCAAGGCCGGGATGGATTTCGGCATCGTCAATCCTGCTGCCAAAATCACCTATCAGGATATTCCTGCCGCTCATCTCGAGATTCTCGAGGAGGCTGTGCTGTGTACGGCCAAGGACCCTTCCGCTCGCTTGATAGCACTGGCCGAAGAGGTGAGGCTGCAGCGCGAACAGGAGAAGAATGCCGGCGTGCCTGCTGCCGACCGCTCCCAACAGGATGAGTGGAGACAGAAGGATGTGGCGTCGCGGCTGGCTGAAGACCTCCGACGTGGCATCGGCGACTACCTGAAACAGGATGTGGAAGAGGCCCTCAGCCTCTATCCCAGAGCCGTCGATATCATCGAGGGACCGTTGATGGACGGCATGAACATGGTCGGAAAACTCTTCGGCGAGGGTAAGATGTTTTTGCCTCAGGTGGTGAAGACTGCCCGCACGATGAAACAAGCCGTAGCCATCCTGCAACCTCATATTGAGGCTCAACGGCAGGGGACTGCCACAAAAGCCGGAAAGGTGTTGCTCGCTACTGTCAAGGGCGACGTACACGACATCGGAAAGAACATCGTGGCTGTGGTCATGGCCTGCAACAACTACGAGGTCATCGACATGGGTGTCATGGTGCCTGCCGAGCAAATCGTGAAAAGGGCCAAGGACGAGCAGGTCGACTTGATAGGCCTCAGTGGACTCATCACCCCCAGTCTGGAGGAGATGGTCAACGTGGCAAGGCAATTAAGGGAAGCCGGACTCGATATTCCTATTATGATTGGAGGGGCTACTACCAGCCAGTTGCATGTGGCCTTGCGCATCGCTCCCGTCTATGAGGGGCCGGTGGTCTGGATGAGGGATGCCTCGCAGAATGCGATTACCGCAGCCCAACTGCTGGACGAACGTCAACGGGGTGATTTTGAGAAAGCCCTCAACAACCGGTACTCGCAGTTGCGCGATGACTACGACTCCTCTCAGCAGGAACTGCTCTCCATCGAGGAAGCCAGAAAGAGGAAACCTGATTTCTTCTCCGACAACAACTGATGGGTCTAATCCCGTCCAGCCTGATTTATGAGTAACATCAAAAATATTGTATTCGACTTCGGGGGCGTTATCATCACCCTCAGCCCTGAGACAGCGGTGAAACGGTTTGGCGCTCTCGGGCTGCCTGATGCATCCCGGCAATTGAATTCATACACCCAGAGCGGCATCTTCGGTGATGTGGAACTGGGAAAAATCTCTGACAGCGAATTCGTTCGTCAACTCTCCCTGCTGTGCCGGCGTGACCTTTCCTATGAGGAATGCCGGCATGCCTGGTTGGGCTATTGCAAGGAGTTGCCCCAACGGAACCTCAATGCTTTGGAAAAACTGCGGAGCGAGGGATACCGGCTGATTCTCTTGTCCAACACCAACCCTTTTATGATGAGTTGGGCAATGAGCAGGGATTTCGATGGGAAGGGACATCCCGTCTCTCATTACTTCGATGGGGTTTACCTGAGTTATCGGATGGGCGTGATGAAACCCGACCCGGCCTTCTTCAGCAAGATGATGGCCGGTGAGAATATGCTTCCCGACGAGACACTCTTCGTCGACGACGGGCAGCGGAATGTGGAGGTGGCCGGCCAAATGGGCATCCATACTTATTGCCCGGATAATGGAGCCGACTGGACAAAAGATATTTACAACTATCTATAATTTCAAAGAAAATGAACTCAAAAAGAAAGCGGAAATGGAGCACGATTCCTGGGCAGCCGCTAACAGAACTCGATAAAAAAGTCCTCTATTGGCAGAACAAGGGAAAAGAGGTGCCCTCGCGCGACCTGATCAGAACGCCTGAGGAGATTGAGGGCATCAGAAGAAGCGGAGTCGTCAATACAGGAGTGCTCGACGAGGTGGCCCGGCAGATTCATGCCGGCATGACAACCCTTGAGATTGACAAGATATGCTATGATTATTGTACGGCTCACGGTGCTGTACCGGCATGTCTTGGCTATGAGGGATTCCCCAAGAGCGTCTGCACAAGCATCAACGAGGTGGTCTGCCATGGCATACCCAAGAAAGAGGATGTGCTGCAGGAGGGAGACATCATCAATGTGGATTTCACCACCATCCTCGACGGCTATTACGCCGACGCATCACGAATGTTCATCATTGGCAAGACTACACCCGAGAAAGAACAACTGGTGAGGGTCACCAAGGAATGTCTTGAAATAGGCATGGAGGCCGCCAAACCGTTCTCCTTCGTGGGGGATATCGGTTATGCGATAGAGAAACATGCCAAAAAATACCATTATGGCGTCGTCCGCGACCTTTGCGGACATGGGGTAGGGCTGAAATTCCATGAATTGCCCGATGTGCCTCATTTTGGTAAAAAAGGACAGGGCATGCTGCTCGTTCCTGGGATGGTCTTCACCATCGAACCGATGATTAATATGGGAACATGGCGCGTGTTCATCGACGAGGAGGACCCCTACGGATGGGAGGTCATCTCCGAGGACGAACTGCCAAGTGCACAGTGGGAACACACACTGTTGATGGCGGAACATGGGGTGGAAATCCTCACCTATTAATCTTCCTGATATGAAACAAGAGAATATCTATATCTTGGGTATCGAGAGCAGTTGCGACGACACATCGGCCGCAGTCATACGCGACGGGGTGTTGCTGAGCAATGTCACGGCTTCCCAGGATGTACACCGTGATTATGGAGGCGTGGTGCCTGAATTGGCGTCAAGGGCACACCAGCAAAATGTCGTACCTGTGGTCGACCAGGCCATCAAGAGAGCAGGCATCACACCCGAGATGCTCTCCGCAGTGGCTTTTACACGTGGACCGGGCCTGATGGGCTCGCTGCTCGTAGGCGTCAATTTTGCCAAGGGCTTTGCACGTTCGCTGGGCATCCCCCTCATCGATGTCAATCACCTGCAGGGGCATGTCATGGCTCATTTCATCAAGGACGAGGACAATAGCCATGCCATACCGCCGCTGCCCTTCCTCTGCCTCTTGGTCAGTGGCGGCAACTCCCAAATCGTCAAGGTGGAGGCATACAACAAGATGACCGTTCTCGGACAGACTATCGACGATGCAGCAGGGGAGGCTATCGACAAATGCTCTAAAGTCATGGGACTGGGGTATCCGGGCGGACCCATCATCGACCGTCTGGCTCGTCAGGGAAATCCCCGCGCATACCAGTTCTCGCAACCTCATATCCCTGGATTGGACTATAGTTTCAGCGGATTGAAAACATCATTTTTGTACCACCTTCGGGAGTGGGTGAAGGAAGACCCCAATTTCGTGCAGCATCATAAGGAAGACCTTGCTGCCAGCCTGGAGTTCACCGTGGTGGATATCTTGATGAAGAAATTGCGGTTGGCGGTCAAACAGACGCATATCAAACAGGTGGCGCTGGCTGGAGGCGTATCTGCCAACAATGGACTGAGAAATGCCTTTGCCGACCATGCTAAAAGGTATGGATGGACCATTTATATCCCCAGGTTCAGTTATACCACTGATAATGCGGCCATGATTGCCATTACTGGCTACTATAAATTTCTCGATGGAATTTTCTGTCCCATCGATGCCCCGGCTTTCTCGAAAGTGACGTTCGAATAGTTGATTTTTGTAGTTATTTTTTTTAACAAACATAGTTTATGGAATTGGAAAACAAAGTGCTCAGCCGCGAGATACAATCCTTGCTCTATGAGACAGGAAAGAAACTTGGAACTGCTGAAAGTTGCACCGGCGGGCGCATCGCTGAAGCCATCATTGCCACACCTGGAGCATCGGAGTATTTCAAGGGCGCCATTATCTCCTATACCAACGAAATAAAGGAAAAACTTTTACAGGTCGACCATGACCTCCTGGAGGAGAAAACGGCTGTCTGCGAGGAAGTGGCCATCGCTATGGTGAAAGGCGCATGCCAGTCCTTGAATGTGGATTATGCCATTGCCGTTACTGGCATTGCTGGTCCCGGCGGCGGTACAAAGGAAATACCCGTGGGGACCATCTGGATTGCCTATGGAGCCCCTGAGGAGGTGAGAACACTGAAACTGGAGGAGGATGAGGGCAGAGATGTCAACCTGTCGAATGCCACGTTTAAGGCGCTGCAGGCTTTCTGCTCCTATCTGAAGGAGATTCTGCCGCCGCCACCTGCCGCTCCTGAGGAGTAAACTGTTGATGATACTTGTTGTCACCATGATTCAGGGAGGAGATTTCTTCCCTGAATCATGGTGATGTCTTTTTTAAAACCCTTCAATATTCAAAAGAATCTTAAAATAAAGTTTTAAGAATCAATTTTAATATTATTTACACACCTTTTTTCGGTCAAATATCTTTAATGTTGTAATTTTGCGTTGAATTTCAGCCGGAAGGCTCCTAAAACAGATTTATCAATCAAAATATACACAAAATGGCAGATTCTTTTGACATCCGGGAACTTAATATCCGGATTGAACAACAAAGCGCTTTCGTTTCTAATCTTACAATGGGAATGGACCGCGTCATCGTGGGACAGAAACACCTCGTCGACTCACTGCTCATCGGACTTCTCAGCGATGGACATATCCTGCTCGAAGGTGTGCCTGGACTGGCCAAAACGTTGGCTATTAAAACGTTGGCGCAACTCATCGATGCCAAATACAGCAGAATTCAGTTCACACCTGATTTGCTGCCGGCCGATGTCGTGGGTACAATGATTTACTCACAGAAAGAGGAAAAATTCCAGGTGAAGAGAGGACCGGTGTTCGCCAATTTCGTGCTCGCTGATGAAATCAACAGAGCACCGGCAAAGGTACAGAGCGCACTCCTCGAGGCTATGCAGGAGCATCAGGTCACCATCGGCGACAATACGTTCTCCTTGCCCGACCCGTTCCTCGTCATGGCAACACAAAACCCCATCGAACAGGAGGGTACCTATCAGTTGCCTGAGGCTCAGGTCGACCGTTTCATGCTCAAGGCTGTCATCGACTATCCCACCTTGCAGGAGGAGAAACTCATCATACGTGAGAACTTGCATAAATCATTGCCTGAGGTAACACCCGTCATCTCCTCACAGGAAATCATCGAGGCCCGCGACGTCGTGCGACAGGTGTATATTGACGAAAAAATCGAACAGTATATCGCTGATATCGTCTTCGCTACCAGATATCCTGAGCGGTATCAACTCAACGAACTGCGCGACCTCATCAGCTTTGGCGGCTCTCCACGTGCCAGTATCAACCTTGCCAAGGCGGCCAGAGCATATGCCTTTATCAAGCGCCGTGGATTCGTCGTGCCCGAGGATGTCAAGGCCATCGCACACGATGTGCTCAGACACCGCATCGGACTCACCTACGAGGCTGAGGCCACCAATGTCAAGAGCGAGGAAATTGTCAGCCGTATCATCAACAAAGTGGAGGTTCCTTGATGGATACTTCGGAACTGCTGAAAAAAGTAAGGCAAATCGAGATTCGTACCCGACGACTGAGCCAGAACATCTTCGCCGGCCAATACCACTCTGCCTTCAAGGGTAGGGGTATGGCTTTCTCCGAGGTGAGGGAATATCAGTATGGCGACGACGTCAGGGACATCGACTGGAATGTCACCGCACGCTTCCACAAACCTTTCGTCAAGGTGTTTGAGGAAGAGAGGGAACTCACGGTGATGCTGCTCGTCGATGTCAGTGGGTCGCTCGATTTCGGTACGGTGAGGCAGACCAAGCGCGACATGTTGGCCGAAATCGCTGCTACGTTGGCTTTCAGCGCCATACAGAACAACGATAGAATCGGGGTCATCTTTTTCTCTGACCAGATAGAGAAATATATCCCGCCCAAAAAGGGAAGGAAGCATATCCTCTATATCATCAGGGAGATGCTCGACTTCAAGCCTCAAAGCCTCAGAACGGATTTGGGCATGGCCGTGGAATTCCTCACCAGGGTGATGAAACGCTCTTGTACGGCTTTCATTCTTAGCGACTTCTTTGTCAGGTCTGAATTCACCAACCAGTTGACCATCGCCAATCAGAAACATGATGTGGTGGCCATCCAGGTCTACGACCAACGGGCAAAAGAACTGCCTGATGTGGGACTGATGAGAGTACGCGATGCTGAGACAGGACACGAGATGGTGATTGATACCAGCAGCAAGAAACTCCGTCATGCACATACCGCACAGTGGTTCAAACGACAGGCTGCCCTCAAACAGGCATTCACCAAGAGCAATGTCGACAATGTGTCGGTGTCTACGGGCGAGGACTACGTGAAATCGCTGAGGATGCTCTTCGATATGAGAACCTAATCTGACGAAAAGATGAAACATCTGTTTTTTACTATACTCTTGATGTTTAGCGGACTCTGCGCCTCGGCTCAAGTAAAGGTGGAGACCCAGATCGACTCGCTGCAGATTCTGATTGGCGAGCAGGCGCACATCCAACTGAGCGTCACACTGCCCGAGGGGAAAAACGCCCAACTGCCGGAATTTGAATACACGCAGCAAATCACTCCGGGAGTGGAGGTCCTCGAAGCAGGCAGCATCGACACCACCCGTCTTGATAATGGGATGATGCAACTCTCCAGAGTCTATACCATCACTTCTTTTGACGACACACTCTATTACCTGCCTCCCATGAAAGTGGTGGTCGATGGTAAGGAATATACCTCCAGAAACCTGGCTCTCAAGGTCTTCACCTTGGACGTGGATACCCTGCACCCCAACCAGTTCTTCCCGCCAAAGACCGTTCAGGACAATCCTTTCTCCTGGGACGAGTGGAAGGGACTTTTCTGGCTGAGTGTGCTCGTGGTTCTGCTCGCCGCACTCATCTATTACCTCTATATCCGGTTGCGCGACAACAAACCCATTATCTCCAAGATTCGCATCGTGAAACATCTGCCGCCACACCAGAAGGCAATGATGGAAATCAAGAGAATCAAGGATGAGCATGCCGAGGTGTCCGAGGACCAGAAATCGTATTATACACGATTGACCGATACCCTGCGCACCTATTTGGAGGAACGATTCGGATTCCATGCCATGGAGATGACTTCCGGCGAGATTCTTGAAAGACTGCGCCAGGAGGAAGACCAGAATAAACTGGCCGAACTGCGCGACCTGCTGGAAACGGCCGACCTCGTGAAGTTCGCCAAGCATTCTGCTATGCTCAATGAGCGTGACCGAAACATGGAAAGCGTGGTGGAATTCATACAGGCTACCAAACAGGATGACGCACCAACTATCGAGCGCATCCAACCTAATCTGTCGGACAGCGACCGCCGCTCGCAACGCTCGCGCCGCATCATTATCGTGCTGATTTCCGTGGCAACCATCGCTGCGGCCTTGCTCGCTGCCTATGTGTGCTGGCAAGTGGCAATGCTCATCGCATAGCGGTCAGTATAAACTCAACCAAGGAATAAGAAAATGATTTTCGCAAACAAAGAATATTTCTTGCTGTTGCTGCTGCTCATTCCTTATGTGCTGTGGTATTTCCTATACAGTAGGAAAACGGAGCCTACCATGAGAATGAGCGACACCTACAATTTGCAGTTCGCCCACAAAAGTTGGAGAACCCGTCTGCTCCATCTCCCCATGCTGCTGCGCATGCTGGCGTTTACCACCATCGTGTGTATGCTCGCACGGCCCCAAACCCATAACTCTTGGGGCGAGAAGACGGTCGAAGGTATCGATATCATGCTTTCGATGGACGTGTCGACGAGTATGCTGGCAGAAGACCTCAGACCCAACCGCCTCGAGGCGGCCAAGGATGTGGCGGCAGAGTTTATTGCAGGAAGACCCGACGACAATATCGGACTGAATATCTTTGCCGGTGAGGCGTTCACGCAATGTCCTATGACCACTGACCATACTTCGCTCATCAACCTCTTGCTCAATGTGCGTACCGATATCGCCGCAAGGGGACTGATAGAGGATGGAACAGCCATCGGAATGGGACTGGCCAACGCCGTCAGCCGTCTCAAGGACAGCAAGGCAAAGAGCAAGGTGGTCATCCTGCTGACCGACGGAAGCAACAACCGCGGAGACATCTCACCCATGACGGCGGCGGCCATTGCCAAGAAATTCGGCATCCGTGTCTACACCATCGCCGTGGGTACCGACAAGGTGGCACGCTATCCGATGACCGTGGGTGGTACCATCCAGTATATCAACATGGCCGTGGAAATCGATACCAAGACACTGCGCGACATCGCTGCAACCACAAACGGCAATTTCTACCGGGCCACCAACAAGGCCGAATTGAAGCAAATCTACCAGGATATCGACAAACTTGAGAAAACAAAGTTCGACGTGAAGAAATTCAGCAAGCGCTATGAGGCTTACCAGCCTTTCGCTCTCTTCGCCATAGTGGCCTTGCTGCTTGAGATGCTCCTGCGCCTCACCGTCTTCCGGAGAATACCATAAACGTTATCACTATGTTCAGATTCGAAAGTCCCATATTTCTCTACCTGCTTCTGGTTATTCCTGTTGTCATCGCCGTATGGTGGCTGAGCAACAGGTCGTATAAAAAGCGGGTGAAACGCTTCGGCGACCCCGAGTTGGTGGCCGGAATGATGGAGAATGTTTCTAAATATCGCCCCAAAGTGAAATTCTGGCTGCTGGTGGCTGCGCTCACCCTGCTTATACTTGCCCTTGCCCGTCCGCAGATGGGCACACGAATCAGCAGAGACAAGCGCCAGGGTATAGAGGCTATCATCTGTATGGATATCTCCAACTCTATGCTGGCAACGGATGTGGTGCCTTCACGACTCCAAAAAAGCAAACTGTTGGTCGAGAATATGGTCGACAAATTTGTCAACGACAAGGTGGGACTCATCGTCTATGCCGGCGATGCTTTCGTACAGTTGCCCATCACGTCGGATTACGTCTCCGCCAAAATGTTCATGCACAGCATCTCCCCCTCGCTGATTGCTTCACAGGGAACGGATATCGCAGCAGCCATCAACCTTGCCATGCTGAGTTTTACTCCTGATGAGAAAGCGGGCAAAGCCATCATTCTCGTCACCGATGGCGAGGACCATGAGGGCAAGGCCATGGAACTGGCCAAAGCAGCCAAGGAGAAAGGTATCCGAGTATTCATCCTCGGTGTGGGAACGGAAAAGGGCTCCACCATCAAGATGCCCGACGGACATTACATGACCGACAACACAGGACAGACTGTGATTACCCGTCTCAACGAGAATATGTGTAAGGAAATAGCCGAGGCCGGAAGTGGCACTTATATTCATGTCGACAATACGGGGGAAGCACAGCGCAGACTCGACGACGAGATAGCCAAAATGCAGAAAGGTGATGTGGAAACCATCGTGTATTCCGACTATGCCGAGCAGTTCCAGGCTATGGGCATCGTGGCTCTCCTTTTGCTCATCATCGAAATATTGGTGCTCGAACGCAAAAACCCATTGCTCAAGAACGTGACGCTCTTCAACCGCAAACGGCAAAAGACAGAGGCACCGCTGACCAAGATGCTGATTCTCGTTCTTATGCTCTCTGCCGCCGGCACATTGTCGGCACAAACCGACCGGCAGCATGTGAGAAACGGCAACAGACTTTTCAGAAAAGGCGCTTATGCCGAGGCTGACGTGGAATACAAAAAAGCACTGTCGAAAAACGAGAACAACCCCCAGGCCATCTATAACCTCGGTTGTGCTGAACTGCAACAGGGTAATGATTCCCTGGCTTTCAACCATTTCAAAAGTGCAGCCATGAAGGAACCCAACAAACTCCGAAAGGCTATGGCTTTTCATAATATGGGGGTTATCATGCAGTCCAACCAGCAATATGCAGAGGCCATAGAACTCTATAAGAATGCTTTGCGCAACAATCCTGCCGACAATGAGACGAGATACAATCTCGAACTCTGCAAGCGACTGCAGAAACAACAGCAGCAGGACCAAAACGACAAGGGTGGAGGAAACGACAACCAGGATAAAGACAAAGACAAGAACCAGGACAAGAATAAGGATAAGAACAAGGACCAAAATAAAGATCAGAACAAAGATCAGAATAAGGACCAGAATCAAGACCAAAACAAAGATAAGGAACAAAAACAGAACGAACAACAGCAAATCAGTGAGGATAATGCCCAGCGCTTGCTGGATGCTGCCGTGCAAGAGGAAAAACGTACGCAGGACAAACTGCAGAAGGCTATGCAGCAGCAGCGCAGAAAAATCCTACAAAAAAACTGGTAATGTCTAAAGCTTCGGAAAATGAAAAGAACAATATTCATATTTGCCTTGTTGACCATTGCCGTTGTGGCTCACGCACAGCGGATAGTGGTTCATGCACCGGCAAGGGTGGCGGCGGGAGAGAACTTTCGTCTCGAATATACCGTCAATACCAATAACGTGGATGGAAACCTCAAGCTTGGCAACTTACCCGATGCTTTCGAGGTTGTCTATGGACCAAGTGTCTCCCAGCAGGAAAGCTATAGCGTGGTCAACGGACACGCATCGAGTTCGTCATCCATCACTTACACCTATATGCTCATGGGCACGAAAAATGGTACGTTCACCATTCCTCCTGCTCATATCAATGTGGGAAGCAACACGTTGACGTCAGAGTCTGTCCGGGTGACCGTAGAAGGAAATGCTGCCGCTTCCGGCTCCTCTGGCACCAAGTTCCATCAAGACCAGCAACATGAGCCGCAGATGCGTAGTGCTGGTTCTCCCATCACTGCCAACGACCTCTTTATCCGGGTCAGTGCCAACAAGACGCATGTGCATGAGCAGGAACCCATCCTCCTCACATATAAAGTCTATACGCTGGTCGAACTGACGCAACTCAATGGAAAAATGCCGGACCTGACGGGCTTCCATTCACAGGAAGTGGAACTGCCGCAGCAGAAGAGTTTCCATGTGGAGAATGTCAATGGACGTAACTACAAATGTGTCACATGGAGCCAATATGTGATGTATCCGCAAATGACGGGAAAACTCGAAATACCAAGTATCACTTTCAAGGGTATTGTCGTACAGGAAAACCGTAACGTCGATCCTTTCGAGGCTTTCTTCAACGGTGGCTCTGGTTATGTGGAGGTAAAACGGGACATCGTGGCTCCAGGACTGACTGTCGTCGTTGACTCGCTGCCGGCCAGACCGGCCAACTTCTCCGGTGGTGTGGGACATTTCAATATCTCTGCGCAAATAGAGAACCAGAAAGTCCGTGCCGGCGACCCTATCAAACTGCGGGTCGTCGTGGGAGGTACGGGAAACCTCAAACTCATCAAACAGCCGGAAGTGAAGTTCCCCGCCGACTTCGACCGTTATGACCCTGAAGTCACCGACAAAACCAAACTGACGGCAAGTGGGGTGGAAGGCAATATGGTCTACGATTACATTGCGGTGCCAAGAAACCAGGGCGAGTATACTATTCCCGCTGTCGACCTCACCTATTACGACACGTCGACCAATTCCTATAAGACCGTATCTACCCAACCTTTCACCCTCACGGTTGAACCGGGCGACGGCAATGCCACCGTCAGCGATTTTACCGACATGAAGGATAAGGACATCAGGCCTATCAAGAAAGGTAAGATGAGTATGCGCAAGGACAATGAATTCTTCTACCAGTCTACCGCTTACTGGATTTGGGTCATTGTGCCGCTCCTCATCTTCGTGGCGCTGCTTGCTGTCTTCCATAAGAGAGCCATCGACAACGCTGACATTATCAAGAGAAAGGCGAAGAACGCCAATAAGGTGGCTTCAAAACGCCTGCGCACAGCCAACAAACTCATGCTGCAGGGCGAGAACAGCCTCTTCTACGATGAGGTGCTGAAGGCTTTGTGGGGATATGTGGGCGACAAACTGAATATGCCCGAGGAACAACTCTCGCGTGATAATGTGAGCGAGCGGCTTACCGGCATTGGAATCGGTGAGGACACCGTGGCTAAATTTATCAGTGCGCTCGATGAGTGTGAATATGAGCGGTATGCTCCCGGCGACGCCAAGGGCAATATGAACAAGACTTTTGAATCGGCTATGACTGCCATCATGGATATTGAAAACGCTACAAAATCAAGGAAAAGGCATCGTGGACAGCAAATGGCTGTAGTCTTGATGACACTGCTGCTGCCCCTTTGTGCCCAGGCGGTGACAAAGGAGAATGCCGATGCCGAATACATGAAGGGCAATTACCAGCAGGCTATCTCCGACTATGAGAGTCTGCTCAAGAAAGGGGTTAGCGCTGAATTGTATTTCAATCTTGGCAATGCCTATTTCCGTACAGACAACATCACCAAGGCTATCCTCAATTATGAGAGGGCGCACATGCTCTCACCCGGAGATGAGGACATCCAGTTCAACTTGCAGTATGCACGGTCGCTGACCATCGACAAGATTACTCCCAACGACGAGATGTTCTTCGTGGAGTGGTATAGGGCATTGGTCAATTTCACCAGTGTCGACAGATGGGCTTATGTGGCAGTGTTCAGCATCATACTGGCTTTGGTGCTGGTTCTGATGTATCTCTTTGCCGAGGCCATCACGTTGAGGAAAATCGGATTCTTTGGAGCCGTCTCCTTTTTCGTGCTCTTCTTGCTGGCCAACCTCTTTGCCTTCCAGCAGAAAAAGATGCTGGAGAACAGACAGGGGGCTATTGTCACTTCTTCTTCTGTCAACGTGAAAAAGGCACCTGCCGACAAATCCGACACTGCTTTCGTCATCCACGAGGGAACACGGGTCGATATCGTCGACAAATCCATCAAGGGATGGTATGAGGTGAAAATTGCGGACGGAAGAGATGGCTGGATTGAAACTGGTAGGGTAGAGGAAATCTGACGACGGGTAATACATGGATTTTCAACAGGTTGGCGAAATTGACAGATATCTGCTTGGAGTCGTGAATGGGGCGCATTCCCTTTTCTTCGACTCCCTGATGATGACGCTCACATCCGGCCTGACATGGATTCCTCTGTATATCGCCTTGTTGTATCTGGTCATCAAGAACAACGACACCATGACTCAGATTTTTCTGGCCATCGGTTGTTGCCTGTTATGTCTCTTCATTACTGAGTTTGTCACCGAGGGGCTCGTGAAACCCGCTGTGGGAAGACCCCGACCCGGCAACGACCCGAGATGGATGTACGACTGGCATGTGGTCGACAATCTGAGAGGACGCGACTTCAGTTTCTTCTCTGCCCATGCTGCCAACACCATGGGCATCACGATGTTCTTCTGTCTGCTGGTGCGTTCCAGGATTTTGTCTTGGATGATGGTCATCTGGTCTTTGGTCAACTGCTATACGAGGCTGTATCTGGCCATGCATTATCCTTCCGACATACTGGTGGGATTGACTTTTGGCGCACTGGCCGGATTGGTGGCATATTTGGTCTATTATCTGATTTTCCGACAGGTTTCGGCCAAGCAGAACTACATTTCCTCGCAGTATACATCTACGGGCTACAGCCGGGCGGATGTCGATGTGGTGGCTACGGCACTGGTGGCCTCATATGTGCTGGCTATCATCTGGTCGCTCATCCAACAATAAAACTAAATAAGAATGCTTACAAAAGAAATCAAGATATCCGACTTTACTTATCCGCTGCCTGAGGAGCGAATTGCCAAATTCCCGCTCAAACAGCGCGACCATTCCAAACTGCTTGTATACCAGAAGGGGGAAGTGTCTGAAACGGTTTTTTCCAACCTTCCTGATTACATACCTGCGGATTCGCTGATGGTTTTCAACAATACGAAGGTCATCATGGCAAGACTTCATTTCCGCAAGGCTACAGGAGCGCTGATCGAGGTGTTCCTTCTCGAACCGGTCGAACCTCTCGACTACCAACTGATGTTTCAGGCCAGAGGCTGCTGCGAATGGTGCTGCCTGGTGGGCAATCTGAAGAAATGGAAAGAGGAAAAACTGGTGCACGAAGTGAATGTGAATGGAAATACCGTCACCGTCACAGCCCAAAAAATGGGGACTTTGCGCACGGGTATCCGTGTGCGCTTGGAATGGGATGACACACAGGTGGTCTTCGCCGACATCCTCGATGCGATGGGTGAGTTGCCGATACCACCTTATTTGAATAGGGCATCTCAGGAAAGCGACAAGGTGACCTATCAGACGGTCTATTCCAAAATCAAGGGAAGTGTGGCGGCACCGACAGCGGGACTGCATTTCACCGACGAGGTGCTCGGACGGCTGAAGGACAAGGGGGTCTGTATGGAGGAAGTGACGCTCCATGTGGGAGCCGGTACGTTCCGCCCTGTGAAAAGTGAGCGGATTGAAGGCCATGACATGCACTCCGAGCGCTTTGTCGTCAATCGGTCTACCATCGCTCAACTGATGGAATACGAGGGTAGGGTAGTGGCCGTAGGAACGACGAGTGTGCGTACGCTTGAAAGTTTGTATTATATAGGTTGCCATTTGTTGAGAGGTGAGGTGGAGGAGAATACTCCGCTGCAGGTAGCACAGTGGGAACCCTATGAGGAAACGGAAGGTGCTGACAGCCGGGAAATTACCGTCAGGGAAGCACTGGGGGCCATTGTCGACTATCTCGACAGACATCAACTTTCTCAACTTCATGCTGCCACGCAGATTATCATTGCCCCGGGTTACCAATATCATATTGTCAATAGGCTGGTTACCAATTTTCATCAGCCGCAAAGCACACTGCTGTTGTTGGTCAGTGCTTTCGTGCATGGTGATTGGCGGTGTATCTATGACTATGCATTGAGCCACGACTTCAGATTCCTGAGCTACGGCGACAGTTCTATCCTGATTCCTTGAGCAATTTTCATGATAACAAATAAAAACAAGATAAAATGACGAAAAAACCAAAGATAGGCGATAAGGTGAGATTCCTAAGTGAGACCGGTGGCGGACGTGTCACGGGTTTCCGGGGCAATAATATCGTGCTTGTGGAGGATGAGGACGGATTCGAAATTCCCACGCTGGTCAACGAGGTGGTCGTCGTGGAAACGGATGATTACAACATCGCCAAAGTCCATACGTCTGCCGTTCCCGGCTATATGAATAAAACTCCCAAACCTCAACCTGTCGAGGAGGAACCGGCCGACAAACCCATTACGTTCAAAAAACCGGTAGAGGAAAGAAAGGGCGGCGACGCGCTCTCGGCTTATCTCGCTTTTGTTCCCATCGATATCAAGGCGATGACGACGACAAGGTTTGAAGCCTTCTTCGTCAACGACAGCAACTATTACATGCAGTTTACCTATATGCTGGCCGAGGGCAACAGTTGGAAACTCCATTATACCGCTGAGGTGGAACCTAATACCAAACTGTTTATGGAAGAGTTCGGAAAGGAAGACCTCAACGATATGGAGCGGGCGGCTGTGCAGATTATGGCCTACAAACGGGATAAAGGTTTTATCCTGAAACCTGTCATCGACATACAATTCCGTATTGATGCGGTGAAATTCTATAAACTCCATACTTTCCGCGAGAATGTCTTCTTCGAGACACCGGCCTTGCTGATTACGTTGGTGGAGAATGATGTACCCCTGAGACCCCTGGTGATTGATGCCCATCAACTCAAACAGTCGTTGTATGGTCAGAAACAACCGGCACGAACGGCTTCCGATGAGACGCAGGGGGATTATGTCAGTAGATACGACAACCAGTCAAGTCGGGGTAAGGCTCCTGTGCGCCATCATGACGACAGCGTGGTGGTGGTTGACCTGCATGCCTCCGAAATCCTCGAGACGACGAACGGCATGTCGTCTGTTGATATCCTCAATTATCAGTTGGATGTTTTCCGTCGCACTTTGGAGGAACATAAAAACCACAAGGGACAGAAAATCGTGTTCATTCACGGCAAGGGAGAAGGGGTGCTCCGCCAAGCCATCTTACAGGAACTGAAGTACAAATATAAGAAATATACTTTCCAGGATGCTTCCTTCCAGGAGTATGGTTATGGAGCAACTCAAATCACTGTCAGATGATACCGGCATGGTTTTTTGGATTTTTTTAGACCATAAAGCAAAAAAATCACCAAAAAACTTGCAAGTGAAAAAATAAAGCATTACCTTTGCATCCGCATTTGAGAGAAAATGCTGCGGTTACATAACCTGTAAAGGAAGTTTGGGTGAGTGGCTGAAACCAGCAGTTTGCTAAACTGCCGTACGGGTTACCGTACCGGGGGTTCGAATCCCCCAGC
>CACXDY010000163.1 GCA_902766505.1 uncultured Prevotellaceae bacterium | reverse complement strand
ATTAATAGACAAGAATGGATGGGTGATTCTTCGGGCAATCAAATTTCGGCTGTCGTTTACGTCTACAGGACTCACCGTACTTGTATATACATTATACATCAAATATGGACCTCCACTCTTATCTTGTGCACCCCACCATTTTAATCGCAGGACACTACCTTCGTTGGACATACTCATGGATTGTGGAGCCATAGGGATAGCCTGTGATTGCCATGTCATGGGAGGTGTAAGAGACGGATACTGGTCAAAATCTTTTTCGGCAAAAGAAAAGATGCCTTTCACATTATCAGTGAAGAAGCGACTCCGGAAATAGGTATGTCCCAAACCGAGTTGACGAAGTACATGCATCTCACGCGTAATATCCACCAATGGCCAATTGTTGCCCTCGCCACGAGATAAAAGCCATATTCCCAAACCAGGGGCGACAGTTCTGCCATGTGTGTTCTCTGCCCAGTCAATAGCAAAAGGATAAAAGTTGTCGCCACGGAAATACATCATGGGGTACAATTGGTCCATTAATCCCTCTTTTAGCCAACCTTGAGCATCCTGGCAGACAGCATCATAGGCATTCCATCCGCGGCTGGGGTAACGGCTAAGATCGCTAAATTTACCAATCGGGGAACAACTGATTTTTACCCATGGTTTGATATCCTTAACAGCTTTGTTTATTTTTCTGACAATCCGCGTAATATGATTTCTTCCCTCGCTTTTGCTGACTTTATATTTCCAATTCTCAGGATACCTGATATAATCGAGGTGGATACCATCGATGTCATATCTTTCCGTAATCTCCTGGCAAATAGAAGCGATATAATCTGAGGTGAGGCTATTTTCCGGGTTCATGTATCCTTCATCCCCCTTTTTCATCACAATTGAGGGATGCTTGTCACGAAGGCTTTTACATCCTATACTATTCCATTTCCCAATAGGTATGGCAACCACCCAAGCATGAAGCTCCATACCTCGTTTGTGGCATTCTTCGATGGCAAACTGAAGAGGGTCATAGCCTGGTCTTTGTCCTGGTTTACCTGTTATGCAACCATCAAACGGTTCATACTTTGAAGGATAGATAGTTGTTGCCCGCACTCGAGTTTGCAGAAGAATAGTGTTGACGTTGGAGCGGTCCAATTGATCGAGGATGGCTTTAAACTGGGATTTTTGACGCTCAATCGCTTCATAAGAGGTTCCTTTAGTAGTTGGCCAGTCAAGACCATTCAATGTAGTCAGCCAAACAGCTCGAACCTCATGTTTGGGTGTCTGTCCCTCTGCTTTCAAAACAATAAAAGCAAGGGCTAACAGCAATAGTGATTTTTTTAACATGAATTTATAGAAATACTTCATATTTTGATGCAAAGTTATTAATAATTTTTCCGTTTTTCAAATTAAATATGTATTTTTGCACATCTGAATAATTATTTAGGAAATGTTATCTTTTTTATTGAGCTTAATAGCTCTAATTGTCGGTTATTTACTGTATGGTAAATTTGTAGAGCGTGTGTTTGCGCCCGATAATAGACCAACTCCAGCTGTTTCCAAGGCTGACGGTGTGGATTTTATTGTAATGCCTACATGGAAGGTGTTCATGATTCAATTCCTCAACATTGCAGGAACAGGGCCAATTTTTGGCGCTATTATGGGTGCATGGTATGGTCCCGTAGCATATTTTTGGATAGTTCTGGGATGTATTTTTGCTGGAGCAATGCATGATTTCTTCAGCGGAATGTTGTCAATCCGACACGGTGGAGCTAATCTGCCTGAAATAATTGGTTATTATTTGGGAAAGTTCACCAAGAATATCATGTTGGTATTCAGTGTGTTCTTATTAGTAATGGTGGGTGTGGTTTTCGTTTATAGCCCAGCCCTCCTGTTACAAGGCATGTTGCCGATAGGTCTTATTCTATGGGTCATTATTATATTCATCTATTACATCTTCGCCACTCTTTTGCCAATAGATAAAATTATCGGTCGTTTTTACCCGATTTTCGCAATATCGCTGTTGTTCATGGCGGCGGCTTTGATGGTGATGCTGTTTATTAAATGGCCTGCACTCCCGGAAATTTGGGATGGTTTGTCAAATGTCACATCCAAAGACCCTGTGTCAATGCTTGGTGCAGAGTCCTTTATTTCCAAAAATCCTATATTCCCCTGCCTTTTCCTGACAATAGCATGTGGCGCGATCAGTGGATTCCATGCTACTCAAAGTCCATTGATGGCCAGATGTTTGAAAAAAGAGCAACTTGGACGTCCCGTCTTCTATGGGTCGATGATAACTGAAGGTATCGTAGCTTTGATTTGGGCAACCGTATCTATCTATTTCTTCTATTATGGTGGTTGGAGAGAGGTCGTTCCTGCGGATATTGTTCAACAATTTGAGGAACAGGTGCAAGGTGATTCCCCCAAGACTCTTGTTCAATTCTTTGCAGCTCCCAATGTCGTTCAGTATGTTTGTTCGGGATGGCTCGGTATTCTTGGTGGTATTCTTGCCCTTCTGGGTGTTGTTGCAGCTCCCATTACAAGTGGAGACACGGCTTTCAGAAGTGCGAGACTAATCATCGCTGGTGCATTAAATATGGAACAGAGAACCGTAGCGAAAAGATTGGCTATCTGTCTTCCCATGTTCTTAGCTTCCCTGCTTCTTTTATTATGGCAAATGGAAAATCCTGATGGATTCAATACCATCTGGCAATATTTCGGATGGGGTAATCAAACCTTGGCAGTTTTCACGTTATGGGCAATAACCGTCTATTTGGTTCATAAACGTAAGCCATATATCATCTCATTGATACCAGCTTTATTTATGACAACCGTATGTTCCACATTTATTTTCGTCAGCCCCAATGCGTTAGGTTTACCCCTTACTATTGGATATATCTTAGGCGGTTGCATTCTTGTGGTAGCTATAGTTTGGTTTACTGTTTGGCATGGTAGATTTGTGAAGAATAATTCTGTAGAGAAGAAAGATACAATCGAGAATAAAGGAAATGTTAATTAATTAGAATTATTATGATTAAAAAAGTATTATTGTTGGTTGCTGTATGCATGATATCCATCTCATCCAACGCACAGTTTGAACAAGGTAAGAAATATATCAGTGCCTCTTTTTCTGGACTTGATTTGAGTTACAGCGGTTCAAATGACCTGAATTTAGGCCTTCAGGCAAAAGGCGGCTATTTCTTCGAAGACAATTTGATGTTGTTGGGCAGTCTTGGTTACAACCATCAAGGAACTGACGATTTCACTCCTGATAGGATTTCGATAGGAGCTCAGGGACGTTATTATATCATTCAAAATGGCATCTATCTTGGTCTGGGCGCAACCTACAAGCATGGCAACCGAAACTATAATGATTTAATGCCATCTGTTGAAATTGGTTATGCTTTCTTTATAAACAGACTGATGACCATCGAACCTGCAGTCTATTATGAACAGTCAATTACCAACCACACACAGTATTCCAATGTGGGACTCCGTTTGGGATTGGGTGTATACCTGTTCTGAACAATAGTGACCAATGATGCAGCAATTTCCCTCTGCATTGCTTGAGAAAGCAGTGGGGGAGTTCTCAAAACTTCCTGGAATTGGGCGCAAAACAGCTTTGCGCCTGGTTCTTCATATGCTTAGACAACCTATTGTTGACGTGGATATTTTTGCCGAAGCAATATCCCACATGAGGCATGAAGTAAAATATTGTCAAGTTTGTCATAACATCTGTGATGATGATGTCTGTTCTATATGTGCAGACCAAAGACGTGATTCGTCTTTGGTCTGTGTGGTAGAGAATATCCAAGATGTTATGGCAATAGAGAATACCCAGCAATATCATGGACTATATCATGTTTTGGGTGGAGTTATTTCTCCGGTAGACGGCATAGGACCTTCTGATTTGCAAATTGATTCATTAGTAGAAAGAGTGGCAGATGGAGGAATTTCAGAAGTAATCTTTGCTTTAGGAAGCACGATGGAAGGAGACACTACTAATTTTTTCATTTCCCGGAAGCTCTCTCCATATGATGTGAAGCTTTCCATTCTTGCAAGGGGTATCTCAGTAGGAGATGAGCTTGAGTATACAGATGAAGTTACTTTGGGCCGTTCGATTCTTAACCGCACACCATTTAGAAAAGAATAGACGATGAGAAGTGTAAGAAGAATGTTATTGTATCTCTTTTGGGGGGCATGTATATTGTCTCTTATGCTCGTTATAGCATATGAATCAGGACTTTTATCCTCAGGTTTTTTGGCCGATAATGTAAGACTTGACTATTTATCGTCTGTAATAATGGAATTGCTGACTCTGATGACAATTCCTTTTGCATTATGGTTTTTCAGATTAGGTAAGATACGCAAAAATCTGATTGAAGGAAAAGAGAAAGCTTTGAGAATATGGGGTACACTCCGTTTGTTGATGCTGATTGCCCCCATGGTGGTAAATATTCTCTACTATTATTGGTTTATGAACCCCACATTTGGCTATCTCGGTATAATTTTATTTATTTGCCTGTTCTTTGTATATCCAACGTGGGGCAGGTGCATGAAAGAAACACATACAGAATCACAATAAGCCGTAGATGAAACTAACAGTTGTCATAGTAAATTATAATGTAAGGCATTACTTGTATCAGTGTCTTGAGAGTCTCTATAGAGCGCTAAATGGCATTGATGCAGAAGTATATGTCGTGGACAACCACTCAAGAGATGGCAGCGTTAATTATGTTTCGAAACGGTTTAAGAATGTGAATTATGTAGAGAGCAACCACAATTTGGGTTTTGCAAGGGCTAACAATATAGCTATACGCCAAAGTGAGGGAGAGTATATCTTACTGTTGAATCCAGACACAATTGTCGGGGAAGATACCATTCACCATGTACTTGACTTCATGGATGCCCATCCCGAAGCCGGTGGCGCGGGAGTGAGGATGTTAAAATCAGACGGGACGAAAGCGATGGAATCGCGCAGGGGGCTGCCCACTCCAATGACATCTTTCTACAAAATGTCGGGATTATGTAAACGTTTTCCCAATAGCAGGAGATTTGGGCATTATTATATGAGTTATCTCCCATGGGATAATGCCGTTCAAATAGAAATTATCAGTGGGGCATTCTGTATGCTCAGGAAATCTGCTATAGAACAAGTTGGTTTGCTGGATGAAGATTTTTTCATGTATGGTGAAGATATCGACTTGTCGTGCAGACTCATAAAGGGAGGCTATCAAAACTGGTATCTTCCGGAAACCATTCTTCACTATAAAGGAGAAAGCACTCAAAAGTCATCATTCAGATATGTCCACGTCTTTTATGAAGCCATGATGATTTTTTTCAAGAAACATTATGGTAGTTCAAGTTTATGGTTGACAATACCAATAAAAATGGCGATATATCTGAAAGCTTTTATGGCATTGATCAAGATGCAGACAACAAAGATAAAGAAAACCCTTGGTTTTTTCAGTCCAAGACGCAAACGAGAACCCGACTATATTTTCATTGGCAGTTCTGCGTCAATTGCTCAATGCAGAAAGCTGGCAAAGAAGAAAGGATTATCAGGTGAATTTTATGTTGCTAATGAAAATACAAACCCAGACGGCCATCTATCTATGTTGACGAATTTAGATACCAGTCGCAACAGCAAGTACATCGTCTATGATATCGAAGCTTTTCAATATAAAACAATATTGGAAATCTTTGCACGTAGGCCTATTCCCAATGTATATATAGGTACCTATAATCCAAAGGTTAAAACAATTATTACCGCAGAAGAGATCCTACGATGAAAACCACTGACGAATCATTGAAACTGAGACCTCTTGAGCCAGAGGACCTTGATTTTCTATACTCTTTAGAAAATGATTCTGACATGTGGCTTGTAAGTGGTACTAATGTTCCCTATTCGAAATATTCGCTTACCAATTATATTATGACCAATACCAGTGATATCTATACGGACAAACAAGTACGGCTGGTAATGGAGAATTTAAATGGTGAACCCGTCGGGTTGTTGGATATCTTTAATTTCGACCCAAGACATCTCAGAGCTGAAATTGGTATAGCAGTAACTAAATCACAGCGACATCATGGTTATGGTCAGATTGCGGTAAAGAAAGTCATTCAATATTCAAAGACTATTCTTCATCTTCGTCAGATCTATGCTATGGTGGATATTGATAATACTCTTTCCCTCAAAATGTTTCAAAGTTGTGGTTTTTCTGTCGGTGCTACCCTCAAGGACTGGGTATTCATAGGCAATACCTTTAGAGACGTGGCCGTCTTACAACTTTTTCTTTAAAAAAACAAGGAAATGTTTTGTCGTTAGGAAAAAAAATGATAACTTTGCATCCGCAATCAGAACAACATCGATTTGGTGCGTTAGTTCAGTTGGTTAGAATGCCGGCCTGTCACGCCGGAGGTCACGGGTCCGAGTCCCGTACGCACCGCAAAAAAGCCTTCCTAATTAGGAAGGCTTTTTGATTTCTTATCTTGATGCCCAGAAACTTTCAAGATTTTCATAGCGACGTTTCATCAACCGCTTATAAATGTCGCGAATCCAATATTTATTTAATAGGATAACTACGATACTCATAATTAGAATAGCAACAGGGCCCATTATTTCTCCAAATAAGAATGGAAATAAGTTGATGAAGACCAGTGGAAGAATAAAGGCTGCAAATTCCACACCTATCTGCAAGAAATTGTTTTCTACACTTCCTTTTCCAATAAATTTTGTATTAAGAGGTATGGTCTGTTTGTTGAAAATTGCCATATAAAGGAAGGTGGCATGTACTGGACCTGCTGTGAGAAACATCAGAGACAGCAGCATGATAAAACTGCATTTACCCATAAAAACAGTAGGCAGCATCAGCAACATAGGAAGAACGAGCAATGTAGAATATAGGAAATACTTGGCTTTTAATAATGAGATGATATTTTCCTTGTGAACCATCAGACAGTCAATGTAATTTCCTTCATAGCACATTACTTTTACCAAAACCAATGCACCGTAAAGAGCAAAATTGTATACCGCAAGGAATTTTGTCATCCCGCCTTCGTATATATTGGTGAATGAGATAAGAAGGCTAAACATCAATATCAAAATGTTTGCTGAGATAAAAGTCTTACGGATATTCTTATTCCGCATGATGCTTTTGATTTCCAATTTGATATACTCTCCCAATTCTCCAAGACGGTCAAGTTGCTTGAATTGGGAAATATGCTTAATCTTTGTATTCTCAACCTTTGCCAACTCATAATATACACTCCAAAATTGAATCCTTCTGTTGATGACCAAAAGGAGGAATATTAGAAGGAAGATGCCGGCAAAAACGATAATAGACCATTTAGTGGCTCCTTCACCAATAACAGAGTAAGTTTCACAGAGTTTTGTTATTCCAGCGTCTTTACCAATATACCAAGGAGAGAAGATTGCTGCGTAGACGACAACTGGCAAAATCCACCAATAAAATTTATGGTTGACAAGAGTTCTTGTCAACATATACCATAAACTGTTTGCTACTATCAACAATTGCATGGCAAGTAAGAAACCCAAAGAAGCTCCCACTCCCTGTACAAAGAGTATAGACATAATGGTATATGGCACAAAGAGTGCCAACCATATCAAGTTTCCCAAACTTGTGGCCGAATTGAACAAAAAGCTGTCGATGCATGCATATTTACTGATAGGAAGGAGCACATATGGCTTTATCCTTTGGGAAGGTGTTTGTTGCAAAGCAAACCTTGAGAAAAAATCTATTACCAAAATAAAAGGCAATATTCCTGACATAATCTCACAGGCAGTGTAGCGATGACTTGAATTGGCTATCAAAGAAAACATAACAGCAAAGAACATCAAGTAAAAGACAACAAATGCCATCATGATGTAACCAAACACCTTTGCCACTCGATTTTGTTCAAAAGCGACATTACGTTTGTCGGACAATTTAGAATGTTTTCTGAAAATCTTGATGGTTTCCCACCTGGTCAATGCCTTAGAGTATTTCATATAGGAAAAATGGTTTTATCTCAAATCTATTACCTCTGCCTCAGGAAAGTCTTTGGAATTAAATGTGAAAACAGCATCGCTGACATTCAAGGTCTTGAAATTGCTGATAGTAATAGTAGTCCACTTACCATTTTGCAACATTTTGACTTGACTTGGCAAATATGTTTTGCTGTTGATAGTTATGTATAATTCTTGAATGGAACGCTTTTTATCGGTTGCGGTCAGATGAACCTGATAATTTCCAGAGATAGTTTTCATTCCCAATGCATAACCTTTCTTATAAAGGTTGATGAATTGGTAAGGGTTCATTTGGGCTTGTTGGGCTTCCGTAGGTGTATTTACATTAACCTCTTCGTTTGCTTTCATGTATGTCCACTGGGTCTTCCCATTATACCATACTATTCCATCTGGGGTTGTTGCATGAAATTTATTTCCCTTGATGGTGATTTTCCCATTCGTGGAATTCTTTTGACTTGTCAATTTGAAATTGGCACTTGCACCACCTTTATTACTAATAATGGCAGCTGTCTTGTCAAGCACCTTGCGGGCATTTCCTGCATTTTGTGCCTGAAGTGTCATGCTTGCAAAGCATACACAAATCATTGATAATATTATCCTTTTCATCTTTTTCCTTATTTAGTTATAATAAAATTATATACCTGATGCTCTTACTTGATTCACAAGTTCAATAAGGCTGTTCTCGTCTGTAATGAGTACCTCTCGCGGCTTACTGCCTTGTGCTTTTCCTACGATTCCTGCTTTTTCCAACTGATCCATCAATCTTCCTGCCCTGTTGTAGCCGATAGAGAATTTTCGTTGTATCATACTTGTAGAGCCTTGCTGTGTTAAGATAATGGCTCTGGCTGCCTCTTCGAAGAGCGGATCGAGTCTTGACGATTCAACACCACTTGCGCTTCCTTCAAATGAAGTTGGCTCTTCACTGACTGGCTCTGGGAGTTGCATGGGCTCAACGGGGCCTGACTGTTCGGCAATATAATTATTAATTCTCTCAACTTCCGGTGTGTCGATAAAAGCACACTGCACACGTACAGGCTCGCTGCCATTGAGGAACAGCATATCACCACGGCCAACCAACTGATTGGCACCCGGCCTGTCAAGAATTGTACGTGAGTCAATCATAGCACTCACTTTGAAAGCCATACGTCCTGGGAAGTTTGCCTTGATATTACCAGTGATAATGCTTGTCGTAGGACGCTGTGTTGCGATGACCATGTGAATACCAACGGCACGAGCTAATTGAGCTATACGTGCAATAGGCAGCTCAATCTCTTTTCCTGCAGTCATGATTAGGTCGCCAAACTCATCGATAACAACAACAATATAGGGCATATACTCATGTCCCTCGGTGAGATTAAGTTCATGATTGACAAACTTATTGTTATACTCCTTGATGTTGCGGGCTTTCACCATCTTCAACATGTCATATCGATGGTCCATCAGAGCACAAAGGCTTTTCAGTGTCCGCACCACTTTTGTCACATCCGTAATGATCGGTTCGTCATCACTATCTACGGTGGCCATGAAATGGTCCGCAATTGGTGTATAGATGCTGAATTCTACTTTCTTTGGGTCAATAAGCACAAGTTTCAGCTCATTGGGATGTTTTTTATATAGAAGGGATGTGATGATGGCATTCAGTCCCACAGATTTTCCTTGACCCGTAGCACCAGCCACCAACAGATGGGGAATTTTCGCTAAGTCAACCATGAACACCTCGTTGGTAATGGTTTTCCCCAATACAATGGGCAATTCCATCTTTGACTCTTGGAATTTCTTGGAATCCAAGATGCTTCTCATTGATACGATATTAGGCTTTTTGTTGGGAACCTCTATACCAATAGTTCCCTTTCCCGGTATAGGTGCTATAATACGGATACCTAATGCGGCCAAACTCAAAGCGATATCATCTTGCAGATTGCGTATTTTGGATATACGGATGCCTTCTGCAGGAGTTATTTCATATAGGGTAATTGTAGGACCAACAGTAGCCTTGATTTCACGAATTTGCACACCAAAACTGTTCAAGACTTTGACAATTTGGTCTTTGTTTGCTTGTTGCTCTTCTGTGTCTATATAAGGCTTACCATCATTGTCGTAGTATTTCAACAAGTCCAAAGAAGGGTACTTATAGCGGGTAAATGGTTCTTTGGGATTGATGGGCGTACTGAGAGGATCATTGCCGTCCACTCTTTTGCCATGAGCTTGTTCCTCCTCGGAGCCTACATTTACTTCCATTTTTATGGATTCCGTTTTCTTTTTCCCTCGTCTTCTAATAGTTCCAAATTCTTCCTCCGGATAGTTGGGCTCCACGACTTTGGCTTCTTCATTATCATCAGAAAAAGTGACCACAACAGGAGATGGGTCATCATATTCCTGTTGGGTAGCCCCCGATAATGCTGCAACCTTTGAGGGGTCTTTCTCTGTCACATCATTATTGGTGATGGTAAATTTTACTTTCTCAAAGATTTTTAGAGGGTTGAGAATATGCTGAATGGTATAAATGGTTTCCGCACTTAAATAAGTAAGGAATGCTAAAGCCACTATAGCTAAGACGGCTACAATGCCTGGAGTTCCTAAAATGTTTTCAATGTATTGAGAACAATACAATCCATGGTCACCCCCAGGGTTGAAGATAAATCCTCTGAAGAAAGGTGCAAGGAATTTGGCAAAAGCCACAGAGCACCAAATCATAAGAAGAGTAAGAGCAAAAAACCATTTGAGTAGATTAATGTTCTTATAAGCTCTTGTAAATTTTAAACTGGCAAGAATAATGAAGAACGGAATGATAAATGAAGCCAAGCCAAAGCACCTGGCTATCAGGAAATGGGATATGACAGCTCCAATAGAACCGCAGATGTTCTGAAATTCCTGGCCACGATTTTCCAATTCTCCTTGTTGAAGGGACGTCACAAGACTTTGGTCAGCTTCACCTGTAGTGAAATATGACAACAGAGCCAGCAACAGGTAAACACCGAATATAAAAAGCAATAAGCCAAAAATAAAAATCAGCTTCTCGCTTATATGTAATCGTATTCCCAGAGACTCTGTGAAAGATGTGCTGCTATTCTTTTTCGTTGATTTCTTCTTCGACATTTCCAATCAATAATTTACTCCTCACAAGAGGATAAAAGTCAATCTTATACCACGATACGAAGTCGTGAAATATATCTTCGCTATTAATATGCAAAAGTAAATGATTTTTTTAAGAATTGGCCATTTTTTCGCAACTTTTTTCTAATTTTGCATATTGTAACAAATGGCATGACAAAAATACTTTATAATAAGTTTGACAAAAAGCAAATATCCTCACTCCCCAAAGTAGAATTTCAGGGGAGAATTGTCGTTGTAACCAATAGGGAAGAGGCTAAGAAAGCTGTCGACTATCTGTTAGACTGCAAATTGTTGGGGATAGATACTGAAACACGACCTTCGTTTAAACGTGGCCGCAATAATATGGTTTCTCTCCTACAGGTAGCCACTTTAGATATTTGTTTTTTATTCCGTCTCAATTTAACAGGAATCACACCTGATATCATCCGCCTTTTGGAAGATACAAGCATACCCAAAGTTGGATTGTCACTTCACGATGACTTTTTGTCACTTCACAGAAGAGCCCAATTTGAGCCTGGCTATTTCATTGATCTACAAGATTATTTCAAGGAATTAGGTGTAGAGGACATGAGCTTGCAAAAATTATACGCCAATATTTTTGGACAAAAAATCAGTAAAGCTCAACAATTGTCAAATTGGGAAATAGATGTTCTGAATGAGAAACAAAAGCTGTATGCAGCAACAGATGCTTGGGCTTGCATTATGTTATATAACGAATATTTGCATTTGAAAGAATCTTGTGATTATTCTTTAGTCAGGAGAGAAGAATTAGGGCAAGAAGCCCCGGAAGAGTAATCAATTCCAAATAGTAAAAAACATGTATCGAAATATATTTTTAAAAAAGGGGAAAGAAGACAGCCTAAGAAGATTTCATCCTTGGGTTTTCTCTGGCGCTATAGGGAAAGTAGATGACAACATCAAAGATGGAGACGTCGTGCGCGTTTTGACTAATGATGGTGAATTCATAGCTGTAGGCCATTATCAGCGAGGAACGATAACCGTTAGAGTTTTGTCGTTTGAAGACAAGGAGGTCAATATAGATTTTTGGGAAGACAAGTTAAAGTCTGCCTATGCCGTAAGAGAATCTTTAGGTCTTGTTCAACGTGAAGATACAGACACCTTCCGGTTGGTTCATGGTGAAGGTGATAATATTCCAGGATTAATCATTGACTGTTATGGTGCCACAGCAGTTATGCAGGCACATAGTGTAGGTATTCACCTTGCACGTTTTCAGATTGCCGAAGCGATAATAAACATCATGACCCCTAAGATAAAAAGCGTTTACTACAAGAGTGAGACTACTTTACCTTTTGTCAATGGTGATGGACAAGACAATGGATTCCTCTATGGGGCGGATGAAGGTGATGTCGCCATTGAAAATGGCTTAAAATATCATGTCGATTGGCTGAAAGGACAAAAAACCGGTTTTTTTATTGACCAGCGAGAGAATCGAAAACTATTGGAGTCATACGCAAAAGACAGGAAAGTCTTGAATATGTGCTGCTATACTGGTGGCTTTTCTTTTTATGCTATGCGTGGAGGAGCAAGTGTCGTTCATTCAGTTGACAGCAGTGCTAAAGCCATTGAACTGACCAATATGAACGTAAATATGAATTTTCCTCATGATTCCCGTCATGAAGCCTTTTGTGAGGATGCCTTTAAGTTTTTGGAAAAGTCTGATCATTCGTATGATTTGATTATTCTTGATCCTCCTGCTTTTGCGAAACACCGGGGAGCTGTACGGAATGCTTTAAAAGGATATATTAGGCTGAATTTCAAAGCATTAGAGAAAATTAAATCGGGCGGGATACTTTTTACATTCAGTTGCAGTCAGGTAGTTACCAAAGATCAATTCAGGAATGCTGTTTTTACAGCAGCTGCTCAAGCCAGACGCAAGGTTAGAATACTCCATCAGTTACACCAACCTGCTGACCATCCGATTAACATCTATCATCCAGAGGGTGAATATTTGAAGGGATTAGTACTATTTGTAGAATAACCATCTGTCTCAAGACGATGATGCATCACCCTCTCATCACAAGAATCCGCCAATACATAGATAGCCACGATTTGATGTCGTATGGCAACAAATATCTGTTGGCTTTATCTGGAGGTGGTGACAGTATGGCACTTTTTTATGTCCTTGATGAATTAGGATATGATTTTGAATGTGCTCACTGCAATTTCCATTTAAGGGGCGAGGAATCAGATAGAGATGAGTCGTTTTGTAAACATCAATGCGAAATCAAGAATAAGCCCTTTCATATAGCCCATTTTTCAACTGAAGAGTATGCGGTAGCACACCATATCAGTATAGAAATGGCAGCTCGAAAATTGAGATACAATTATTTTGACAAGTTATGTTTGGATATTGGTGCTAAAGCAGTAATAGTGGCTCATCATAAGAATGATTCTGTAGAAACAATGCTTCTCAATCTGATAAGGGGAACAGGAATCCAAGGCTTATTGGGCATATCTCCGAAAAGAGGTCATGTCGTTCGTCCCATGTTATGCGTACGGCGAGATGAAATAGAACAATTTTTGCATGACTATGCCATTCCATACGTGACAGACTCTTCCAATCAAATAGATAACGTGGTGAGGAACAGAATCCGATTGGACATTCTACCAGAAATGAAAAAGATCAATCCATCTGTGATTGACAGCATGGCAGAAACAGCCTCACGGCTTCAACAAGTGGATTTTGTCTTTGAGAAAGCCATGTTGGAAAAAATGGAATCGGCTATCATCTCATCAGAAAGTGCATTTGATGTCTTTAATTTGGACAAGATAGATGATGAATATATGTTGTTTTATTTATTGAAAGACAAGGGATTTACTCCTGCTTCTATAAAAACAATGTACACCAATATACGTACGACACATCAAGGTGCATGTTTTAAATCAGATACTCATGAGGCGTTAATAGACAGGGGTAAGTTGTTAATTCAACCAATAACCTCATCTCTCAGGACACTGAAAATTCCTGAACTGGGTAATTATGTCGTAGACGAGCAATTCAAACTTTTAGTTGAACAAGTAGAACGTAAGCTATTGAAGATCAACCGGTCTAAAGAATTTGCTTTTTTCGATTCCGATAAAGTTTGTTTCCCATTGTATTTGAGGCCAACCCGTAAAGGAGACCGCTTCCATCCTTATGGAATGAAGGGAAGCAAATTGGTAAGTGATTTCCTTACAGATGAGAAAATGAACATTTTTGAAAAACGCAGACAATATGTACTGACAGATGCATATGAACATATTATTTGGGTGGTAGGAAAACGACCAGACGACAACTATAAAGTCACTGATAATACAAAAAATGTAATCATTATTAATTGGAAAAAATCATAAAATATAATATGAAAAAGGTTAGAACATTCACTGTTTTTGCTCTACTGATAGTCAGCTGTGCTTTGAAAGCGGCTCCTGTCAGCGAAAAACAAGCCGTCAAACAAGTGCGTCAATTTTTGGCGGAGAAAGATATGCATATTTCGGAAAAAAGCATACATCTGGCATATAAGTCATTAAACAAAAGTAAAGTAGAAAAAACAAATTATTACGTTTACAATATTGGTGATGACAAAGGTTTTGTCATCTTGTCAGGTGATAATCGGGCTGTTCCTGTCTTGGGCTATTCTGATACGGGGTCTTTTGATTATGACAAAATGCCCAATAACATCAAATGGTGGTTAAGCTATTATGATGAGGCCATGTCCCAAGTCATACAGGACAATTTGGTCAATCACGTATCCGCATCCAGACCTACTGATGTGATTTCACCACTCGTTTCGACAAAATGGGACCAAATGGAACCGTATAATAATTTGTGTCCGACAATTAATGGCGTGAAGTGTCCCACGGGATGTGTTGCGACTGCTATGGCTCAGGTAATTAATTACCATAGGCATCCTACAGACAGCACGAGTTCCATAGGTGCCTATACGACGAATTCTCATCATCATTTTATGCCAGCATTGGAAAAAACATGCTTTGATTGGGGGCAGATGAGAAACACATATAATTCTCGTTCCTCACAGGAATCCATTGACGCTGTCTCAAAATTGATGTTATATTGTGGCCAGGCTGTAAATATGGATTACACGCCAACAGGTTCAGGGGCGCAAACAGCTTATTTGGGTGATATTTTGCCTTCTATATTCAAATATCCCAACACTATCCATCATGTAAGCAGAACAGGGTACTCAATAGCTCAATGGGACAGTTTGCTTATCAATGAACTTAAAAACAATAGGCCCATCTTGTATACCGGCTATACTTCCTCATGGGAAGGGCATGCTTTTGTATGTGATGGATACAACGGGAAAGGCTTGTATCATATCAATTGGGGGTGGAGTGGTGCTGCAGACGGCTATTTCCGCATCTCTGTACTTGATTCTGATATGGCAGGCACAGGAGGCGGATCAACCTCATATCGGTTCAACATGTATCAATCCGTCATCATAGGAACCATGCCGTCTGGAGAAGACGACTATGCTCCATTAGCATCTTCTCTTTCTGTAACCAACAGGATAAGCCTTGAAAAAGGTTGGGAATATACTCGCACGGATATCAACAACAATTTTACTCCAATTAGAGGAGCAATTGAACTTGTTTTGATGGATTATGCTAATTCCAATGTTGCCAATTATGGTTTAGCGCTATGTGATGAGGACGGCAATCAAATCAAGACATTGTGGACGGGAAGCTCATGGTTCTATCCAGGAAATAGTTCTGTTATAGATTTTGCCCTGAGTAGATTCGGTGCCGGAATTGAAAATGCTCACTATGTAATAAAGGTGATTACTGGTGATAATAGAAATAACATGAATCAATTCGCACTAAATGCCGACCTTTGTTATTTGGATGTAGTGATTGATGGTAACTTGCTTACTATAACACCTGTACCGAGAGCAGAATTCATTGTCAATCATCTCAATAAAAGAGGAAACAATCTTATAGTGAATCTCACAAATAATGATGAGGAGTATAATGGGTATATCACACTGAGCAGATTGAACATCAATGGCAGTATGGATGTCTTGGCTAACGAAGCTGTTTCCATAGAGTCAAACTCTACCCGTGATATCCCCATATACATAGATGACCGTTTCCAATTTGACATCAACAAAGATGTTTATTTCCTCTCTGTTGATTTTTATGAAGGCCATTACTTCTATAGTAACGTACATAATAAAGGTACGCTTATGGAAGGTAATATTGCTATATCAAATGTCGCAGTGGACAGCACATTGGTTATAGGAGACCGTATCATGTGTGAACTGACACTCGCCAACAATGGAACAGAGGAGTACAAACACTTTGTTTCATTATCACTTATAGATGAAGATGATAATGTAGTATCTTCTTCTCGTCAGATTATGACGATTCAGCCTGGAGAAGAAATCAAGTATCCTGCATCTGTGCCTTTGCAGGATTTTGACAAAAAATACTCGATACAATTATCTACTTATGTGGATAATACTAATACCTGCATAGCAAATACAACATTGTACGATGCGGCAAAAGGTGCCATATATTGGGATGCAGAAGGGAATATCCACACCTGTTTGTCGTCTCGTAAATTTGTTGTTCCAGAAGAAGCACTTGCTATCAATCTTCGAAATGCCTATGAGACTGATGTAGTGGCCAACAGCAATCCCAATACCATTTATATGCTTGACAAGAATGTCCCTAATGGACTAAAAGGAAAAAACATCGTTAACTATACTAATAAAGGAGGGCAAATTATACTGAATGATAAGTACGACTATTTTGTTCCAGAGGAGATTCAAGCAACAAACACCGCAAAATACATAAGGACATTCAGCAATGAGGATGTGGGCGATTGGTCTACCATTATGTTACCATTCGATGTAGACAAAATTGTAGTGAATAATGTAAGTGTTGACTGGATTCATTCAGAAAATGACTCAGGGAAGGATATATGGCTTCAGGGCATCCAATCTGTTGATGGTGGATTTTTGCGAACAAATTATACAGAAACATTCAAAGGATATACTCCTTATCTTATCGCTATCACAGAAAACCTTTCTGGCAAGACTTTAGAATTTGTAAAGGAAAAGGCGACAATTGGTGTGACAAATGAAATGAACTTGGTGAAAGAAATTGATGGCTATACTTTCTTTACTACAACTATGTCGAAAGACATAACCTCCACATTCGCCATCGACTCTGACAAATTCTTGTTAAGGAATGATTCTCAACATATAGTTCCATTTAGGGTGTATGCAACAGCGGAATCACCTGTTTCGAATGAACTGATTATTGTTGGACCAAATATCCATGACGGAATTCATGAATTATTAACATGTAAATCATCAGATGACGCTATTTATTCCATCAATGGAGTAAAAATTGGAAACGCCAAAGATTTCAATCAGTTACCTTCAGGCATTTACATTTATAATCATACAAAAATCATCAAATAAAGAAAATCCCCATTTTCATCGGACGATGTCAATGGGGATTCTTTTTATTTATCCTCTTTCATTTCTTAGAAGAAGTGGCAGAATTACTTTGTGTATTTTTTGCTTTGAGGCTTACTGGATTGATTTTGTTGGTTGTTGCTTTTCTGGACGGATGGCTTGGGGGCAGAATTAGACGATGTTGCCGGTTTGGGCTGATTGGAAGCTTTAGGCTTATCAGCATTGGCCGTAGTTGGCTTTGTGTTACTTTGAGATGTCTCTTTTTTGGATGGTGCAGGCTTGGTGTTTGATGTCGATGGTGCTTGTGTTTGTGTTTGTGTTTGTGTTTGTGCTTGCGGTGTGTATTTTACCATTGTCATTGACGATATCTTTTGGGAATTCGTCACTTTGGATGATATTTTATAATTTTCAGAAGTAGCACGGCCGTCTTTATGGATAATTGTCTGTTTGGCAGTAAAGTCTATGCCATATTCGCATTCACCACCTTGTTCACGCTTGGTAATCTTGTAGTCGTGGTTCAGTTTCCAAATGACATTACTGACATCATCGCCATGTTGACGGTTCATCCAGCCTATCACATCGGAAGTCTTGGCGTTTTCTGTCCCCATGAAGTTTATTATAGATGAGTTGAGGGTAGGGGAGATTCTCCCTGCGTCATTTCCGTTCACACTAAGGAAAAATTCTCTGAAAAGAGTTTTAGCCATAGCGTCATCTTCGGCTGTGGCCGTCAACTCTTTGACTGTTACTTTATCCTTCGCTTCTTTGAGGAAAATACCAGAAGAATGCTCTGCAATATAATGGTCGTATGCTTCTTTTGTATTTTTCCTCAACGCCTCTTCCCAGTCCAAAGAATCTATTATTGAGATGATTTTCTGTTTTTGGGGAGTGCCAGGATAATCTTCCAAATATTTTTCCAGCCGAGCTTTATCACGCGTCACCAGACTCATCGACAAATCCTCTTCTTGTTTGTTGATGAGAGAAATTTCTTTTTCTACCGCAGCTTTATGTTCGGATGAGGCATCTGTATAATTGCGTAGAAAATTCTTTAGTTGATTTACATCGTTGCTCTTCATGGCCAATTCATAAGCTTCTGTTTCGCGTGACATTTTACTGTCATTATAAAAATAGAAACATACTGCCACAATGAGTGCTGTAATAGCCAATGACACGATGACAGGAATATAGGGATGCTTTCCCCTTGTTGTTTCTTCTAACGATGAAATTTCTTGCTCAGGCTTCTTTAGGTTTTCCTCATCTATATCGACATAAGGAAGTTCCTCTTCGTCCTCCTCATTGAGCTCAGACGTATCTTCGTTTTCGTTTTCGCTTTCTGCAGGTTCAGTCACTGTTTCTTCAGATGGTGGAACTTGGTCGGATTTCTGTTCCTCTATTTCTACAGTTTCCTCCTCCTCCACAACTGTTTTGTCATTATCTATAGAAGCAGGTTCTTCTATAGTTTTATCTTCTATGTTTTCAGTTGTATGTGGTGGTTGTGGTGTCTCGTTTTTCGTTTCTTCATCAACAGGGGAAATGTCTTCGTCATTGTTATGGTATGGTCTATAACAATGAGGACAAAGACCATCATTTTTGAAAAACACCTCCCCACAATAAAGGCATTTTGCAATTTTGCCGGCAATTTCCACCCCACAACTTGGGCAGATTGTTGCTTTCTCGCTAATCTGGTGTCCACATTCTGGACATTTAATAATTGCCATGAATATCTTGTTTTACGTCGTTTAACTTAATTACCATCGTTTGAAGCGTAGTTCACGCATGCTATGTTGTCCCATTATGCGACTTTTGTCTACATAACCATTGACACCATTGATTCTTCCCTTTCCAGTATACTGCCAAATGATATAATCGCGGTCATCAGCCAACAGTGGTTCTTCCTCAGAATACTGTGCAACCATCAATTTGTAATCATCTATCTTCCCCAATAAATAGTTGTTATAGAAATTTTTGCCAGTATATAATAATGGTTTCTGATGATAGGCCTCTTCCACCAACAAAAGAAATTTCATAAGGGAATCACAAAACTGTTGTGTACTCATTGACTTTGGCTTCTTTTCAATATCTATCATAGGAATCAAATCCTGATCCCCCGGCCTGCATTGACTCATGAAATTATGCAGTTGCAACTGTTGGGGAACATTGGCATGGTAAAAATGATAGGAGCCAACTTTCAAACCATATTTATGAGCTAACTCAATATTTCTCTTATATGTGAGGTCTTGTGTTTCTTTGCCTTCCGTAGCTTTGAAATACACATAGGCCATATGATTGTTTGCACCCAATGTCTCCCACCAAACATCACCTTGATAGTGGCTCATGTCAAGACCGTGTATATGATTACAGGTGTCTTCACATTGTATGGCGTATTGTTGGGCATAACAAAATAGAGTCGTGGATAAAGCGACCAAGGTTATAAAGAATGTTTTCATTTCCATCAATTCAATCTGAATGCAAAGATACAAAAAATATATATTTGTAGGTTATCCTCAACCAACAATTTATGGCCCATTTCATTTTTTTACTTTTTTTAATAATATTGTTATTTATAAACTAAGGTAAGAGGTGGTCATTTTCCTAATAGAGGAATTTTGTATTTCAAATTGTCATCAGTTAATTATGTGAATAATTGCTAACAGGTATTTCGGTTCGTCATTTTTTTATTATTTTTGTATCGATTAATCAATAAATAGATAATATGAATCCTACACTTTTCTTTCTAATTGCAGTATTGATATTAATACTCGTTGTTTTCCTTCTAATGTCATATGTGAAAGCTCCACCATCATATGCATTCATCATTTCTGGTTTAAGCCGTGAGCCACGTGTCCTTATCGGTTCTGGCGGTTTCAGAATTCCATTTCTGGAAAGACTCGACAAAGTATACCTTGGACAAATAACGGTAGATATCAAAACGGAAGAGAGCGTACCTACCAATGATTTTATCAATGTAGACGTGGATGCTGTAGCAAAAATCAGGGTCACTCCAACATCGGAAGGAACCCGTTTGGCAGCTAAGAACTTTCTGAATATGACACCGGAAGAGATAGCCATGCAACTGCAAGATTCACTCCAGGGAAATATGCGTGAAATCATCGGCACTCTTGATTTAAGATCGCTTAATACGGATAGAGATGGCTTTTCCGATCAAGTGATGATGAAGGCGTCTCCAGACATGAGTAAATTAGGAATAGAGATTATTAGCTGCAATATTCAGAATGTAACTGACAAAGAAGGACTTATCCATGATCTTGGAGCTGATAATACAGCAAAAATCAAAAAAGATGCATCCATCAACCGTGCTAATGCGGAGCGCGATGTGAAAATCGAAGTGGCCCATGCTGACCGTGAAGCAAACGATGCCCGTGTAGACGCCGACACAGCTATAGCCATCAAGAACAACGAATTGGCTCTGAAACGTGCAGCATTGAAGTTGCAGGCGGATACCGCTCAAGCAGATGCGGACGCTGCCTATTCCATTCAGCAACAAGAACAACAGAAAACTATCAATGTAAAGACAGTTGAAGCTCAGATTGAGAAAACTCGTAGAGAACAAATCCTCTCACGTGAGCAAATTGAAATTAAGATAAATCAGCTTGCTGCAGAAGTAGAAAAACAGGCGGATGCCGATAAATACCAGATACAAAAACAAGCTGAGGCAGATCTTGAACAACGAAAACGTGTTGCAGAAGCGCAACGCTATGAGGCAGAACAACAAGCTATGGCGCAGAACGCCGCATCGGATGCTGCTCGTTATAAATTGGAACAAGAGGCCCAAGGTATCAAAGCCAAAGGAGAGGCTGAGGCATATGCTATCCTGAAAAAAGGTGAAGCCGAGGCTCAGGCCATGGACAAGAAGGCTGAAGCTTACAAGAAGTATAATAATGCAGCTGTGGTTCAAATGATTATAGAAGTTCTTCCACAAATTGTGGAAAATGTTGCCAAACCTATCAGTTCTATTAAGGATGTGAATATATATAGCAGTGATGGAGGAGGCATTTCTTCTATGTCAGGTAATGTACCTGTAGCCATCAAGCAAGCTTTTGACGTTATTCAGTCTGCCACGGGTGTGGATATGGCGGATATCATGAAGGCAGGAACTATTGAAGCCAAGACTACACGAAACATCAATTTGAATGATCAGGCTCAAGACGTTGTGGATAGCATTACTAAGGAATAATACGACAAAATAATTCATCAACAAAAGAAGCACCTGTATAACAGATGCTTCTTTTGTTTAGATATCATTAATTCTAATCAGTGACAACATTCTCCTTTTGAATATTCAGGCAATTGTGAAATTCAGACTTTTGCCGGGCGGAAATATGGATGTTCTTGAGATTGATGTTTGTAATCTTCTTTTCCGGAAGTCCATTAAAATAGAGCGCGCGATTGGCATTACGACATACGATATTCTCAATGTAAATGTCACGGAATTCCGGTGTTGTCTCATCCACAGGTTTCAGGTCTATATTGTTGCTTTTCACTCCGCTTTCCATGTCTTCAACAACAGACTTTCCTCCATAATATAAATTGAAAGTAATGGCGTCAGCTTGTATGTCAAACATAGAAATGTTTCGAATAAAGATATTGCTAACAACACCTCCACGTCCACGGCAACTTTTGAATCGGAGACCTACGTCTGTGCCAAGAAATTGACAATTTTGCACCATAATATTCTTTACGCCTCCACTCATCTCACTTCCGACAACAAAACCTCCATGTCCTTGGAAAACAGTACACCCGTCAACTACTACATTTTCACAAGGCTTTCCCCTTTTGCGTCCGTCTGCATCTTTTCCACTTTTGATACAAATGCCATCATCTCCTGCATCGAAAGTGCTGTTGACAATTAATGCATTTTTACATGATTCAAGATCCAAACCGTCTCCGTTCTGTGCATAGGATGGATTTCGTGCCAAAATATGATCAATAATAATATTTTCACACATTAAAGGGTGGATATTCCATGCTGGGGAGTTTTGGAAAATAACATCTTGGAGAAGGACGTTTTTGCAGTTGACCAAGCTGACCAATACAGGACGCAAAAAACGCCGTATGGATTCCCATTCTTCATCAGTTTGTAAGCCTTGAGGGACATTCATTTGGGCGATGGAATCTCCTTTTAAATACCCTTGAGAAGGATACCACAAATCTTCACGTTTAAAAACTCCCCCATTGGAAGTAAAGGATTTCCATTGAGATGCTGTCACTTTACTACGCTTAAGAGGTCTCCAATAGGCTCCGTTTCCGTCGATTGCACCGTGCCCTGTAACCGCTATGTTGGTTGCACCTTTAGCCGAAAGGGGAGATTGACAGCGACGGGTGTCCAAACCCTCAAATGAAGTTTTAATGATGGGATACAAAGTCTCATCTCCTGAAAAAAGAATCACAGCGCCTTTTTCCAAATGCAAATTTACATTGCTTTTCAATACTATAGGTCCAGTAAACCATACGCCTTGAGGGACGATTAGTTTGCCGCCACCTTTTGAGCTGAGATCATCAATGGCCTTTGCGAATGCCTCTGTGCACAAGGAGGAACCATCCCCGTTCGCCCCGTAGTCCTTGATGTTATAGGTTCGGTTGGGAAAAGACGGAGCTTTCACTTCTGGCATGGCAAATGGCAAACCCTCAACAAATTGTTTGTAAGGGTTTGATTGTGCCATCAAATTCGTGCCCAAAAGGACAAAATAACACGTAACAATTGATTTTGATAAGTTCATAAGTAGTCGTTTTTATTATCAGTAGTTTTATTCTTCGATTTCAGTCAACCTCCGTTTGAATCCTTGAAAAACCGTGGCTATCACTTCTTGTCGTGCTAATCGATAATACTTAAGGCAGCTTAGATTTCTTTTCATTGATGGATAAGTATCGTTGGCCAAATCACGCTTATTGCTATTGTCGTAGTTATAGGCAATAGAGGGAGCACTATCAAGAGAACGCATGAGTGCCTTTTTCGCATTTTTTACTTTTGAAGTGATAAACGGAAATTCCTCCAGGTTAAATCCAAACCCTTCGATTAGTATAGCGCCCTGATAAGAAGCCATCTTTGTCATTTTAGTCTTGGTTAGCCAATTCTCTAATTTGACAAAATCCACCTTATTTCCTTCAGAACGTAAATAGCGTCCAAGGTCAATAATACCTTTTAAATAGCTTTCTCCATTAAGCATGTGTTCGACATTGGTGACGATAATTGCCATGAGTTGCATAGTCTCATATGATTTCTCGTTGTCAGCATACTCGTCATCCCTAATTTGTTTTAAATCCGCATTGAGTTGTTTGTTGTGGAAATGCAAGTGGTCAAAATTGTATAGTGAGGAGAACGCCATCATGGGAGATGAGTTCTGCAGTTGCTGACGGATGACTTCTATCTGATCCTTGGGGATATTTAATTGGTCATCATGAACATATTGTTCCATACCTTTGGCCAATATTGTGGTCAAATCATGAGCATAGGCAAGATTTACCATCTCAGACCATTTATATGCCGACATGATACGGATGGGCCTGTTCTCAAAAAAGGCCCCACTTCTGATTATCCTGAGGAAATTCCTAATAAGTATATTATAGTTTTCCATTAATTATTTAAGAAAATCGTTTGGGATATCTAAGCAAAATTGCCATTAATGCAACAATGCCTAAAGTAATTGGATAATATAAATAAGGTATTATACTGATAGGACTGATGGAAGCCAATCCTGCAGCCATCAACACTTGGGCGCCATAGGGGAGAAGTCCTTGCATACAGCAAGAAAAGGTGTCCAAAATGCTGGCACATTTACGATTATCTACTCCAAATCGATCACCAATGTTTTTTGATATTTCTCCAACTGTAAGAATCGCCACGGTATTATTGGCCGTACAAATATTGACAAGGCTTACAATAGCAGCTATTGATAGTTCAGCACCCCGTTTGCTGTTGACATGCGAAGTTAATTTTGATATGATATAATCTATACCGCCATTGATTCGGATGATCTCCAGCAGACCACCCGCCATCATTGTAATGATAATCAGTTCACCCATATTGGTGATTCCGGTTCCCATGGCACCAAACCAACTGAAAAGACCGAAATCTCCCATTACTATTCCTATTATTCCAGTGGTCAGCAAGCCGATACTCAAGACCGCCATTACATTCATCCCACATGCAGCAAGAATCAATACAGTCAAGTAGGGAATCACCTTGATGTATTCAACGTCGGGAACCATATTGGGTGAATGAATATTTGCTCCCATGAATAAATATACAACGAGAATCAAGATGGCAGCTGGAAGAGCAATCATGATGTTGACTCGGAACTTATCACTCAGTCTACATTGTTGAGAAGTAGTAGCTACAATGGTAGTGTCAGAAATAAAAGAAAGGTTGTCTCCAAAGAAAGCACCTCCAACAACTACAGCTGACAATAAAGCCACCGATGTATTTGTAGAAGCAGCCAATCCTGCTGCTATAGGAGTTAATGCAATGATGGTTCCAACACTTGTTCCTATCGACAAGGATATAAAACATGCAGCTATGAATAACCCTGCCAAAATCATGTTTCCAGGCAATAAAGACAATGTAAGGTTGACCGTGGCATCGATACTTCCCATCTCTTTGGCTGCATTTGCAAAAGCTCCTGCCATCACAAAAATCCAAAGCATCAATATCAGGTTGGACGTTCCAGCTCCTTTGCTGAAATGCTCAATCCTCTTCACAAGTGGAATACCACCAGAAATGGCGATGGCAAAGATACTGGCTATCATGAATGCAACAGTCAGCGGCATTTTATAAAAGTCGCCAGCTATAAGAGACGTACCAAGATAGACAGCTACGAATACGAATAGGGGACTTAAAGCAAATAGACCTTTCTTGTTGCTCATAATAAATAGTTGATAAGTGGCATGGTGGGTTACCCCCACCATGCTGTTATTTAAAGGGTTACTCCGTTCTTAAAGATGGAAATTTCCCGATATCCATTCTTCTCATTACAGGTTAATTCACCATTAGCCACAGAAATAATCTTTTCTATAAACTCCTGTAGTAAATCTTCCATTGCCGTCCCCTCGACAAGCTTCCCTGCGTTGAAATCAATCCAATTCGGTTTGCGAGCGAAAAGAGTACTGTTGGTAGACACTTTCATGGTGGGGATAAATGTACCAAAAGGTGTTCCACGGCCGGTAGTGAAAAGCACTATCTGACATCCAGATGAGGCCAATGCAGTGGCAGCCACCAGATCATTCCCTGGTGCAGAAAGAAGATTGAGTCCATTAGTTTTGATTCGATCACCATAGCCAAGAACTCCACTCACCGGTGCTCTACCACATTTTTGTGTACATCCCAAAGCCTTGTCCTCTAACGTAGAAATACCTCCGGCTTTGTTTCCGGGAGAAGGATTCTCTCCAACAGGTTCGCCATGGCTGAGGAAGTATTCCTTGAAATTGTTGATTAAATCTACAGTTTGGTTGAACAATTCAGGAGTTTTACAACGGTTCATGAGAATGGTTTCAGCTCCAAACATCTCTGGAACTTCCGTCAAGATAGTAGTACCGCCTTGTGCTACGAGATAATCGGAGAATTCACCTACCAGAGGGTTGGCTGTTATGCCACTGAATCCATCACTACCTCCACATTTCAATCCCACCCGTAATTTGCTCAAATCGCAAGAGACACGTTTGTCCAAAGCAGCCTGGGCATATAATTCACGAAGAATTTTCAGGCCTTCCTCTATCTCGTCACCATCCACTTTTTGCGTGACAAGCAGACGAATACGGCTTTTGTCATAATCACCCAACGTCTGCATGAAATCTTCTGGCTGATTGTTTTCACATCCTAAACCCAAGACCAGCACACCTCCTGCATTGGGGTGTAAAACGATGTCTCGTAATACTTTTCTTGTATTTTCGTGATCCTCACTTAATTGCGAACATCCATAGTTGTGATGCCATGAGTGAATGGCGTCGATGCCTTGGCAGCCTGTTTCTTTCTCCAAAAGGGAAGCGAGGCGCTCTGCAATACCATTCACACATCCTACAGTGGGTACAATCCAAATTTCGTTGCGAATGCCAACTTCACCATTGGCTCTGACATATCCATTAAACGTGCGACCGTCATTTTTGATTTTTAAAGTCTCGTTTACAGGGTTGTATTCGTAAGCCAAAGTACCGGATAGATTCGTCTTTAGATTGTTCTCATTCACCCAATCACCAGCCTTCAAATCGATTTTTGCATGGCCGATAGGGTAGCCATATTTGATGATGTCAGTTCCTTTAGCTGTATCTTCAATAAGAATTTTGTGCCCAACGGGAGTGTCTTGCGCAATGACTACGTCCTTCCCGTCAACACGAATAACCTCGTCTTTTGAGAATGCTCTCAAGCAAACCACTACAGTATCTATAGGATTGATTTTGATAAAAGATGTTTGATTCATTTTGTAAATTAATTATATCATTGTCCTTTGGTAAAAATCTACATTTTCTATGCTCAATATTTCAATGGGCATATAGTTCACCGGCTTTACTTTTGTCTTCAGTACGATAGCCCTGAACAAAGTGTCCACGCAGTAATAGCCTTGCATAAGGGCATGTTGAGCTATTAAAAAGGAGATGCTGCCTTCACGGAGGCAGTTCGCATTTTTTTGCACCATGTCATAACCCATTATTTGGACATTACGTCGGTTGGTTCTCAACAGGAACTCTCCCACAATGTGCGCTTTTGAACAGAAAGTGATGCAATGACTCGTCTTGGGATGTGTGTGGAAATATTCCTCCAATATTTCATCGTAAGTTGATTTGTCCTCCTCCAGTGGTAAATTCACTACTTGAATAGCGACGTTGGGGTAATGGTCGTGCATATAATGGCGGAAGCCCACCTCTCTGTTTTCTTGTTGTTTGCTCGATACACGACCATCTTTCATTTGTTTCATAATCATGATTTCCTTGCTTCCCGATGCGATTAACATCAACATCTTGGCAGCAAAATAACCACTACTGAATGAGTCTTGCCCATAAAAAGACAGAGGTCTCAAATCCGGCATATATGAGTCGAGCATAACGAATGGGATGCCTTTTTCATGGAATTTGTCAGTAAACTGTTTGGTCAGTTCCAAATAAGCAGGAACTATGACGACCCCGTCAGGATTTTGCTCCAAACAGCTGTTGCAGGCATTGATGAAGGTATCATCGTGGAACCTTTGATAATAAATCAATTTCACCTCAACGTTAAAATCCCGCATAGACTCGCAAGCTTTTTCCACGCCAACTTCTATTTCCTCCCAATATGCTTCAGATGCGTGTTTTGGCATAATCACAAAGAAGGTGTAAGAACGGTTGTATGCAAGAGCGCTTGCGTAAATATTAGGCTGATAGTTCATTTCTTCCAATGCCTTTTCAACCTTTTCCCTTGCAGAAGGTGAGACATTGGGACGTTCATGAAGTACTCGGTCTACTGTGCCAACTGAAACACCCGCGCGTGCTGCGATGTCCTTTATTCGAATTTTATCGGCCATTAGTTTGTTTTAGGATTCTGGAGATTTTGGAAAAAGACTTTTTGTGCAGAAAGTATAAATAGATACATTTCCGCTATTTGTGGTGCAAATATACAAAAACAATCTGAATCAACCAAATAAACCACCTATTATAGTTCCCACTCATACCAATCATAACATATCCCTCTGGCGCCAAAACCTTCTTTCTGGAAAATCAAAGATTCGTTGAGTTCATGTCCGTCTCCATTACTTGATTTACCGAAATCAAAAAAAAGGCAATTCAAAGGGTGTTGAATGAGAAGTTCGTAGAAGATAGCATCAATGGCATGCCTCTGCTTTCCTTGAGGGGAAGCCGAGATATATTGTGCATGAGCCACTTGTCCACATAAATAAATGACCGTTCCTCCTATCAATTCTTTCTGTTCACTTGCCAAATAGAGCTGTATGTTTCCAGGAAAGCGGTGATGAAGGATTTTTATCTCTTCAAGGGAGTGAACAGGTTTCGCATCATATTTTTGATGAAGGTTGTTCGTCAGGATTTGCCAAAAGTTCTCGAAATCGTCACTTTGGTTTACAATGATGCCATCAGCAACGGCCTTTCTCCCACTATAACGATGGTCTCTTCGCCAAGAAATGGCATCTTGCATGAAAATGGTCGAAGAAATATGTCGTTGAATCAATCTCGCATTACAAACACGAAACAGGGCGTACAAGTCTTCTTCCGACGGTTTTTTATGATAAATCCATGGAACCGCCTTGTAAACAACCTTTTTGAATGAAAAGTGGCGCAAGTAATCATTGAGTGCCGAAAAAAGCTCACAAATCGCTGATGTTGTAGCCTTCTCATTGACGATCAGTCCACCATAAGTAAGTCCCTGATGGGTATAGAATGTTTTTCCCACTTGATTAGCAGGCAAGACTGCAAATAAGCCATGGCTGTCGTAAAAAAGCAACGAATGGTCCACAAACCGGTCGGAGTGGTAATCCATATATTTGCGGTCAAACAGGAATGTTCCATTCTTAGACTTCGCCACAAATGCATTCCACTCTTCAGCCAGAGATGGCATATATCTGATTATCTTGAACATCCTATCCAATTCAAATAATCATTGTATTCCCGAATATAGTCTTCCTCTTCAAACAAATGTGATGCCAGGACCAGGCATACAGCACCTGATGAGAAATCTTCAAGCGTGCGCCATATGCCTGTTCCCACATATAAAGCCTGATATGGGTGGTTCATATGAAATGTGGTCTTTTCTTTACCATTGTCAAGTGTAACGTCAAACGACCCACTTACAGCGATAATGACCTCTTCGCATTCCTTATGAGCATGCCCGCCACGACTTTCTCCAGATGGGACATCATAAGTCCAATAAACACGGGCAATGTCAAAAGGTATTTCACGGGACCCTTCAGCCACAGTGAGGTTTCCCCGAGGGTCTATGATTTTAGGAAGATTAATCAAGCGACCTAAATCCTTTTCCATCATCTATTGCCGTACATCATTTCATAATATTTCTGGTAATCACCACTTGTGACATCAGCAATCCAGTCTTGATGTTCCAAGTTCCATTTGATAGTCTTCACAATGCCCTCAGCGAAACAAGTTTCCGGTTCCCAACCCAACTCATTTTTGATCTTTGTGGGATCGATGGCATATCTCATGTCATGGCCCAAACGATCGGCCACAAATGTGATTAAATCGTCGTTAATCCAATCATACCGAATCTCACCATTTTCATCAAGTTCTTGTTTCTTCAAGACTTTCCGCAATTCTTTATTATTTGCCATCATGTCATGAATCGTCTTGATGGTGAGTTTTACAATGTCAATGTTTTTCATCTCATTGTGCCCACCGACATTATAGACTTCTCCGTCACGGCCATTGCGCACAACCATGTCAATGGCTTTGCAGTGATCTTCAACAAAGAGCCAATCGCGCACATTCTCACCCTTTCCATATACGGGTAATTGCTTTCCTGCGAGGATATTATTGATAATAAGTGGTATCAGTTTCTCCGGAAAATGGAAGGGACCATAGTTGTTAGAGCATCGTGTGATGGTAACGGGCATATGATACGTGTCGTGGTATGCCATGACTATAAGATCGGCAGCCGTTTTGGAAGCACTGTACGGACTATGGGGACAAAGCGGTGTTTCCTCTGTGAAATATCCTTCAGCTCCTAACGAACCATACACCTCGTCTGTAGCGACTTGATGAAAGCGTTTCCCCTCTTTCCATACAGGATATCCATCTTCACCTTTTCCTGTGACCCATGCTTTGCGGGCAGCGTCAAGAAGATTTTGTGTTCCAAGGATATTGACAGAAAGAAAGAGTTGTGGGTCTTCAATAGAACGGTCAACATGGCTTTCTGCAGCAAAATTAACCACATAGTCTACATCGTAATCAGAAAAAATCTGATTGGCAAGTGCATTGTCGCGTATATCACCTTTAACAAAAATACATCTCTCACCATCAATATCATCCTTGATAGTTCCAAGATTCCCCGCATATGTCAGAGAATCAAGAATTATGATGCGTATTTCATCATTCTTATATTTCTTGTAAAGAAGGTATTTGACAAAATTTGCCCCTATAAAACCGGCAGCGCCAGTAACTAAATACGTTTTCATAATCATATTTTTTTATTTGTTTTCTCCTAATGTTATAACTTCACAATTTGTGAATTTATTGCCTTCGATGGTAAGTCTTACCAAAGTTCTTTCTGTTTGCCATCCTTGTTTACCTGCAGCACCTGGATTGATATGCAGCAATCCCAGGGTTTTGTCGTATTTTATCTTCAAGATATGGGAATGGCCTGAAATAAACAATTGAGGAGGCTTCGCAAAAATTTGTCTTGCTATACTTGGGTCATACCGTCCGGGATATCCACCAATATGTTTCATTAGCACATCAACCTCTTCACACTTGAAGCGCAATATCTCAGGATACATCAACCTCAAGTCGCCGCCATCACAATTTCCGCACACCGCTCTGAATGTTTTAAAAGAAGCCAATTTCTCAGCCAATTCGGTGGAACAGATGTCCCCTGCGTGCCATATCTCATCGCAGGGCTCAAAATAAGTCAGGTAACGGTCATCCCAATATGAATGCGTGTCGCTTATGATTCCTATTTTCTTCATCGCAAAAGATTATTCTTCTTTTCTTTTTAGCCATTCCTGAATATAATAGGCCAAGAAGTCCACAGTTCCTTCGATACCCAGTTTGGATGAGTCAACACATAAATCATAGGATTGACTATATCCCCATTTCTTTCCCGTATAATAATTATAATAGGATGCCCTGATGCTTTCTTTACTATTGATTATCTTTAATGCAGTATCCTCATCACATTCATGTCTCTTGCATACTTGCATCAAACGGAATTTTATGTCAGCAGTGATAAAGATATTGATAGCATTGGGGTTGTCACGTAAGATATAGTCAGCACATCGGCCTACGAACACGCAATTTCCTTCTTTTGCGGCTTTCAAGATGGCCTCTGCCTGAAATTGGAAAAGGCTTTCCTGAGAAAACTTGTTGATGTAAAAATTATTGTCACTAACATGCTGGGCATGCAAGTGAAACAGCGATTTGAAGAATTTTTTGTGCTCATCATTTTGTTCGAAGAATTTCTCGCTAAAACCGCTTTCTTTTGCAGCGAGATTCAATAATTCCTTGTCGTAAAAGGAACAGTTGAACCTCTCTGCCAGTATCTTTCCGATAGTTCTTCCACCGCTGCCAAGTTGGCGACCAATATTGATGATTATTTTCTTTTCAGTCATTTGCATTAGTTTTAGCTTGTACCCTGAACATTCTAAGATAATTAACCATAATCACTACTGCGACAATTGCGGATACACCATCAGAGACCGAGAGTGAAAGCCAAACACCATCAAGGCCAAAGAATGTTGGCAGTATCAGCAACAGTGGCAACAGGAAAATCAGTTGTCTTGAAAGAGAGAGGAATATGCTCACTTTGGCTTTTCCAATACTTTGGAAGAAATTGGTAATCACCATTTGACCTCCTACCACTGGAAGCATGATGTTGCCCAGGCGGAGGCCTCTTCTTGCCAATTCTATTAGAGTAGTATCCGTTGTAAAGATTCTTGCACAATAATATGGGAAGAACTCACTGACAACAAATCCTAAAGTGGAAATCAAGGTTGCGGAGATAATCACATACTGAAGGACCCGCATCATACGGTCGTATTTCATTGCTCCGTAATTGTATCCGGCAATTGGTTGCATGCCTTGGTTAAGTCCAAATATGACCATGAAGAACAAGAATGAAATGCGATGTACGATGCCATAGGCACCTACGGCCAGGTCACCACCGTAATAATACAAACTCTTGTTGAATATGATGACAATCAAACACGAAGTGGCATTCATTAAAAAAGGTGACATTCCGATGCCAACAATGTTCTTAACAACGGCTGATTTCAACCGATATATCCCTTTTTCAAAATGAATGATTTCACTGCTGTTGCTAAACAGTTTGCACTGCCATGTCAAAGCGACCAACTGGGCCAAAATTGTGGCTATAGCGGCTCCGCGGATGCCCATGTCAAGGACATATATGAAGATAGGGTCCAGAGCCGTGTTCAATATCACTGTGAAAACGGTGGCCGCCATTGCCTGTCGGGGTTTGCTTGCAGACCGTAAAACTGCATTCATGCCCAGGTACATATGTGTTACCACATTGCCCAGCAAGATGATTTGCATATATTCACGTGCATAGGGTAGGGTGAGGTCACTTGCCCCGAAGAATCTTAAAATTGGATCAAGGAATGATAATGTGATTATGGCAAAGACGATACCGATAATCGCATTCAAACTGACACAATTGCCGAAGATTTTAAGCGCTGTACCATAATCTTTTTGCCCTAATTTTACGGAAATCATGGTGGAAGAACCTACCCCCACAGCAGCTCCAAAAGCACCAGAAAGATTCATGAAGGGAAAAGTGACAGCAAGGCCGGATATAGCGAGTGCTCCCACCCCCTGTCCAATAAATATGCTGTCAACCATATTATATAAAGACGAAGCCGTCATTGCGATAATGGCAGGAAAAGCATATTGTGCAAGGAGTTTGCCTATCGGTTTGGTTCCTAATTCTAACGTGGCTTTCTTGTTGTCCATGTTTGCTTAATTCATCTCTTCATAAACCATGCAAAATTACTCATATTTTCCAACAATTGCCCACTCTTTACTCACATTTTTAAAATGAATGCGCTCTATCTCAAAAAAAAAGGCTATTTTTGCCTTGAAAAACCAACCTTACATTAGATATGCGCCAAAGCGAACGATTTCTTTTCAGTGTATTCATTTTCTTGGCATCTGTTGCTGCTACTGTGAAAGCAGGCAATCAACCAGGAGAATCAGGCAACATTAAATATCCTGGAGGCAAGACATTCCTATACAGATTGACACTGACAGATAAGAAAGGCACTCCATTTTCATTGGAGCACCCGCAAGATTATCTTTCTCCCAAGGCATTAGACAGACGAAAGCGCCAGAATTTAGAAGTCGATTCGACCGACCTTCCTGTTTCGCCATCATATCTAAGCCAGATTTCTTCTGTTCAGGGTGTGAATGTGATATGTGTCAGCAAATGGAATAACACTGTCCTTGTGAAAGTTCATGAGCAATCCAAGGTAAAGCCATTGCTTGCATTCCCCTTTGTTTCTTCGGCCATGAAAGTTTTTACTTCTCCTGATTCCATAGAATCCTCATACCGTTCCTTATACCATGACGAATTGGAGAAATGGGAAGGCACAGAAGATGATAATTACGGAATGGCAGCCCAAAACATCAATCTTGTCAATGGCCGCAGACTGCATGATATGGGATATCGGGGTAGGGGGATGACCATTGCCGTTTTTGATGGTGGATTCATGAATGTTGACCGGATACCAGTCATGAAGTCAATTAAGATTTTGGGCACGAGAGATTTTGTGGCCAATAAGTCGGAAAACATTTATCAGGAACACGACCATGGTACCAAAGTCCTCTCCACCATTGCGGTCGACCAACCTGGTGTTTTCGTTGGTACAGCCCCAGAAGCCAACTTTTGGTTGATACGTGTTGAAGACACAGCGACAGAGAGTTTAGCAGAGGAAGATTTCTGGGCTGCAGGTGCTGAATTTGCCGATTCTGTAGGAGTTGATATCATTAGCAGTTCTTTAGGATTTCAGGATTTTGACGACAAAACGACAGACCACAAATACTTTGAGCTTGATGGCAAACATGCCCTGATTTCCAAAACAGCCTCGATGCTTGCTTCCAAAGGAATCATACACGTCAATAGTGCAGGAAATGAAGGCTTGGGTACATGGAAAAAGATTAATTTTCCGGCAGATGCAGACAATATCCTCGCTGTTGGAGCTGTCAACTCCAAACGTGTAAATGCCTCTTTTTCCTCTGTTGGTCCATCCGATGACGGAAGAGTGAAACCCGACATCATGTCATTGGGGAGTCCTGCCTCTGTTATTACAGGGCGAGGTTCCGTCAGTAGCGACATGGGGACATCATTTGCCGCTCCCATTATTTCCGGAATGGTGGCGTGCCTATGGCAATCAGCGCGCGACAAAACGGCTTATCAAGTGATGGAAGCTATTCGTCAAAGCGGGGACAATTATGCGACTCCAAACAACGTGTTTGGCTATGGCATTCCTGATTTTTTGAAGGCATATTCCATCCTCACGAAATAAAGCATGGCCCAAGAAACTAAGCTGACTTTGTCAGAATTGAATGGTCTTGTCAGAGAATTGGTAGAGACCCAAATGCCCGGCCCATATTGGGTGGAAGCCGAGATAGCAGAGTTGCATGAGTCGGGAGGCCACTGTTATCTCGACTTGATAGAGAAAGACGACAAGACCAACACACCGATAGCTCGAGCTTCAGCAAAGTGCTGGCGGTCGCGATGGATGATTCTTAAGCCACACTTTATTCATGTGGCAGGAAAATTGTTGACTAAGGGAATGAAGGTGCTTTTGGCTGTATCTCCCCAATTCCACGAGAACTATGGTTTTTCATGGATAATCTCCGATATCGATCCCACGTTCACCATTGGTGATATGGAATTGAAGAGGAAGCGGATTATCGCCCAATTGAAAGAGGAAGGTGTCTTTGAAGCCAACAAAGAGCTCACCATGCCAATGTTTCCACAACGAATAGCCGTTATCTCAAGTGCTACAGCTGCTGGTTATGGCGATTTTAGCAGACATCTGTCAGAAAATGAATATGGTTATGCTTTTCATACAACCCTGTTCTCATCTGTCATGCAAGGTGAAGGTGTAGAGGCTGGTGTCATATCAGCATTGAACAGGATTTTCACTCAAATAGACCAATTTGATTGTGTTGTCATCACAAGGGGTGGGGGAGCAACCAGCGATTTGTCGGGTTTCGATACATTAGATTTGGCACGGAATGTGGCCAATTTCCCACTGCCAGTGCTTACAGCTATAGGTCATGACCGTGATGAGAGCATACTCGACATGATATCGAATGTACGGTTGAAGACACCGACCGCAGCTGCAGCGTTCTTGATAGACCGTCTCCATATGGTGGATGAGACTTTAGACAATCTCCGCAACCGACTTGTTCGGGTCACGGAACATCGTTTGCAACAAGAAAAGCAGAATTTGCATCATTTGTCCACCTACATTCCCAGACTATTTGCCATAGTAAAAACACAACATGACGCCAAACTCAACAACTACATGAACCGTTGTTTGTCGGCAGCGATGTCAACCAAAGACAGGCACAACATGACTATTTCCAATATAGATTCCAGGATAAAAATAGCAGCCAACCACCTGTTGACTATCCACCAGAACCATTTGGAAATACTTCAACGTCAATTGAATGCTTTGGATCCACAACGTGTATTGGAGAGAGGTTACAGTATTACGACTTATAATGGCAAGGCCATTCAAAAATCCAATAGTGTAAAAAAAGGAGATGTTATCCAAACGCGATTGGTTGATGGTGTTATTGTGTCAATTGTTGATTGACACTCTATCTCTCGCAAAAAATAAAAATAATTTGCAAAAAACTTGCAAAGTCAAACATTGTTATATAAATTTGCGGTATAAATACACCTTGTTAATTTGAAACCATAATACTATGAAGATTCTTGCAATTAATCCGGGAATGATATCCACCAAGGTTGGTGTGTTCATTGACGAGGAGATAGTTATGCATGCCTGTATTAACCATCCTTATGAGGAATTGTGTCAATATCCATTTATCATGGACGAGTTCGATTACCGCAAAGAGAAGCTCATAGAGGAATTGAAACGACAAGGATATGAAATGGATTTCGATGTGGTGGTTGGTCGAGGCGGTCTCATCAAACCGATAGAGAGTGGGGTATATGAATTGAATGAGAAAGTGATTGAAGATACGAAACACCCTCGTTTACACCATGCTTGCAACCTCGGTTCATTGATTGCTTTAAGTATCGCCAAGGAAATACCAGGATGTCGTGCTTTTACAGTTGACCCTGGAGTAGTTGATGAGTTGGAGGATGTGGCCAGAATATCAGGTGTGCCTGAAATTCCTCATCAGACAATCTGGCATGCCCTGAACCAAAGAGAGATTGCAAAGCGTTATTGTCGTGAGCATGGTGTGAAATATGAAGAGCAAGATTTAATAGTCTGCCATCTTGGCAGTGGTATTTCCTTCGCCATGCATCACCATGGACGAGCCATCGCGTGTAGTGATGCTCTTAGCGGTGATGGACCATTCAGCCCTTCACGAGCTGGTACGCTGCCATCCGTTCAGCTTATCCAACTCTGCTATAGCGGTAAATATACGGAGAAAGAGATGCTGCGCAAGGTAAATGGCCATAGTGGCCTGACAGCTCACCTTGGAACCAATGATGTGAGAATTGTGGAGCAAAGAATTAAAGAGGGCGATGAGCATGCCAAATTAATCCTCGATGCTATGATTTATTCTACAGCCCGGTATCTCGCATCATTAGCCCCCGTTACCTATGGCCATGTTGACGCAGTATTGTTAACCGGAGCCATGTCGCAGAGCAAATATGTGAGCGGCGAACTTATTAAACGCCTACAATACCTGGCACCTGTATATGTCTATCCAGGTGAAGATGAACTGACAGCATTGGCTCATAATGTCTACCGGGCTTTGACTGGCCAGCAAGAAATCAAGATTTACGAGTAGGGTAGGGTTACCTTCCGATTTTCAGGCTCCATTCCTTAAATGCATCCATGATGATGGTAGGGCAATGGTTTTGAAAAGCTCCCAGGGGATAATGTCCCTCTAATTCTGGTGCCCAATAAAAAACACCATGGCAATGTCCGTCGCAGTCATTCAAGGCTGCGGCGATGATGTTGCTTAGAATTTTCTTTCCCTCTTCAGGCTTAGCTACTTCAACACCGGTTTCCACCACCATAGATTCTGTGCCGTATTTCTCATACATCCTCCGGATATTTTTGGAAAAATCCCTTATAGTTCCTTCTGCATCCGTTTCCAATCCCGCCTTGATGTCCCAATAAGGATAGACGCTCACGCCGATTATATCCCATTTCACTCCATGTTCTTTCAAACCATCAAAGATGAAATCATACCGTTTTTCGTCACATCCACCATCAAGATGAATGATCACTTTGGCATCAGGATAGACTTTCTTTACCGCATCATAACCAGCTTTAGTAAGTCCGGCATATTGTTCCATATTATCTTCAGCTTTTCCCATTGGCCAAAGGAAACCATGAGTGGTTTCATTGCCAACTTGTACCCATTTTACGTCTATCTTATTGTTTTTCAGTAACTTAAGGACATCTTCTGTGTGTCCTGCCAATGCATGTTTCATTTCGTCATACGTGTAATATTGCCATGCTGCAGGAATATGTTGCTTGGCTGGGTCAGCCCACCAATCACTATAATGAAAATCAATCATCACGGGCATCCTATAATATTGAGCCCTTTTGGCCATTGTCAATACATCGTCTTGATTAGAAAAACCTCCTCGAGGGTTAACCCAAACTCTGAGTCTGACGGCATTCAGTCCATATTTTTTCATCAAGGCCGTATTTTCATAGACGACACCATCCACATCGCAAAGTTGTTGTCCAAATGCTTCCAGTTGTGTAGTTCCACTGATATCTGCACCCAACCAAAATTCTTGATTGACGGTATTGGCATTTTTGGTGTTGTTTTTCAATTCTAAGGATTTTTTGCGTTTTTCTTGATTTTCCAAACGCATTTTTTCCATTTTACGTTTGCTGACTTTTTTATATTTTCCGTCATCAGTTTCAATATAATTGTTTCCTTTCTCATCTTCGAAAAAGTGAAACCATTCGTCGCCTTTTAATTGAGCTCTGACTTCTTTTCCGTTTTGAAGTGTTATCGTTTTCCAAATTCCTTTTTTTACAGGCACTGCCTGAACAAATAGGGAAATAGTAATGCAAACGATGAAACAAATAATTCTATTTATCATAATATTGATTATGTTGAAAAAGTGAATATTCAAATTGAAGAAATTAAACATCGTATTTAACACCCGACAAAAATACGATTAACCTCATAAATAAACAAGTAATACTCCTTTAAAAAAACATAATACAGAAGTCATTCAATTGATTTATTATAGAAAATTTGTACTTTTGCACGAAATTTTTAAAATACAAATAAAAAGTAAAAAAATGATATCAGAAATTCCTGTTTTACTTATTACGGGTTATTTAGGCAGCGGTAAAACAACTTTAGTCAATAGAATCCTCAGCAACAAACGAGGAATCAAATTTGCCGTTGTAGTTAATGATATTGGCGAAGTCAACATCGATGCAGATCTCATAGAAAAAGACGGAATCGTCGGAAAGAAAGACGAAAGTTTGGTGGCTCTTCAGAATGGTTGCATTTGCTGCACACTGAAAATGGATTTGGTGGAACAGCTTCGCGACATAACCAGACTGCGTCGATTCGATTACATAGTTATCGAAGCCAGCGGCATATGCGAACCCGCTCCGATAGCACAAACCATCTGCTCAATACCCACAATGGGCATCGAATATGTTAAAGATGGTATGGTTCGTCTTGACTGCATTACAACCGTTGTAGATGCTTTGCGAATGCAAAGTGATTTTTGCGGCGGAAATGACCTTCTCAAACCAAATTTGGAAGAGGACGATATTGAGAATCTTGTTATTCAGCAAATAGAGTTTTGCAACATTGTCATATTGAATAAGATATCTGAAGTGAGTCCTGAGGAATTGGAACGTCTCCACCAGATCATCCATACACTTCAACCCAAAGCAGAAATAATCGATTGCGACTATTGTGATGTGGATTTCTCTAAAATATTGGATACCAAGATGTTTGACTTCAATGAAGTAGCGTCATCAGCGACATGGGTTCAAGAATTGGAAAAACATCATGAAGTTGATGAGGACGATGATGACGATGAGGAGGAGCATCACCATGAACATGAAGATGATGATGAACACGACCATCATCACCATGAACATGACGAGGATGATGAGCACGACCATCATCATGAGCATGAAGAGCATGGTCATCATCATCACCATCATCATCATCATGAAGGTGGAGAAGTCGAAGAATATGGCATAGGTACATATGTGTACTATCGCCGTCGTCCTATGGATTTGGGCTTGTTCGATGAGTTCGTAGCCCGCAAATGGCCAAAAGGTGTCATCCGCGCTAAAGGTTTGTGCTATTTTGATGATGAACGCGACAACTGCTATCTTTTCGAACAGGCCGGCAAACAAGTCAGCATTAGAAATGCTGGCAGATGGTACGCCACGATGCCCAAAGAAGAACTTGCCCAGTTGCTTGACCGAGAGCCGGGACTTGTTCAAGACTGGGACGAGCAATATGGTGACAGAATGCAGAAGATTGTCTTCATCGGTCAGAAATTGGACAAGCAATACATTGCAGATGAACTCGACAAATGTTTAGTGGATTAAGTTTGCTCATCAATCAAAACCAACCCTTTGCATACAATTAAGTCTTTTATTGCCTTGTTTGGCTTTTTGTTGATTGTTCCACAGGTTGAAGCACAGATGGTCATCAACGAAATCATGCAGTCGAATATCGACTGCATGATGGATGATTTGAACGAATTTCCCGATTCATGGGTAGAGTTATACAATGCTGACCGTAATGCCCAAAATCTCAAGAATTT
>CACXDY010000162.1 GCA_902766505.1 uncultured Prevotellaceae bacterium | reverse complement strand
TCAGCGACACACCCTAACCCCATCCCCTCGTTGAAACCTTTTTCATTGAAGAGGCGGTTGTAATATTCGGCAGGATTGGCCATCGAGAAATCCATGTCGCTGTATGAGATGAGCACCACAGGTTGACGGTAAATCTTTTGTCGGTCAAATACAACAGGGTCTGGAAGCATTTGATAATCAGATGCTAAGTTTGCAGATGCAGATGCATGTGCATGTGCATTTTGGGGAACTTGTACGCAACCAATGCGCTGGGCATTGATTGTATGCGATACCAATGCCATTAACAAACAACAAATGAATCTGGAATATATCATATTTTGAGGATATTTAAATGTTGAATCTAAACGGCTATAAAGTTAATAAAAATAATGACTATTTTCGGCATTTCCCGTTTTTTTGTTCCCTTTTAGGAAAATAGTCTTGATATTCTATCTTGGTGCTTCCCGATCTGAAATACAGGTGTTGATGGCTGGTTATGACATGACAGTTGCGCATTTTACTGACAAACTGAAAAATCCAAATAAATTTGGTTTTTCTCACGCCTTGTACTATCTTTGCAGATGAAATGAAAACAAATTATAACAAGACTCCGGAATATGACCATTATGTGGTAGAGCGCGAGGCTCCACTACTTGAATATCTCTTGCAGACAGTCCAAGGACAGAGCAGGACGAAAATCAAGGCTACACTCCAGGGGCATGGCATCAAAGTTGATGGTAAAACAGTTACACAGTTTGACTATCCGCTGAAACCTGGAATGAAAATTGCTGTGAGCAAGTCGAAACGAAATGACTCTTTCAAGAGTCGTTATGTGAAACTGGTGTATGAAGACCGCTATCTCGTGGTCGTGGAGAAAACCGCCGGTATTCTTTCCATGGCTGCTGGACATAAATCACTGAACGTTAAAGCAGTGCTTGATGATTATTTCCGCAAGACGCGTCAACATTGTTCCGCACATGTGGTCCACCGCCTCGACCGCGACACGAGTGGATTGATGGTCTATGCCAAGGATATGGAGACGGAACAAGTGTTGGAGCATGAATGGCACAATATCGTCTACGACCGCCGTTATGTGGCTGTGCTGGCCGGCGAAATGGAGGAGGATGGTGGCACGATAGCCAATTGGCTGAAGGATAACAAGGCTTATGTCACTTATTCTTCACCTGTCGATAATGGCGGAAAATATGCCGTGACACACTTCCATACTCTGAGACGGACTACTGAGCATTCCTTGGTGGAGTTCAAGTTGGAGACCGGACGCAAAAATCAGATTCGTGTGCATGCCGCCGACATGGGGCATCCCGTTTGTGGCGACAACAAATACGGTAATGGCTACGACCCTGCTCATCGGCTGTGCCTCCATGCTTTCTTGCTGTGCTTTTATCATCCGGTCACCCGTGAGCGCATGGAGTTTGAGACTCCTGTGCCCACCGCTTTTCTTAAACTGTTCAAATAGGAACTTATGGAATTAGTAGATCTTTTCAGTACTGAGAATTTGGTTTATATTGCCTTGGTTATAGTGGCTGCAGTAGTGGCCTTCCTGTTGATTAAAAAGGTGGCTGGTTGTGTCATCAAGGCTGTCATCTTCGCTATCCTTGTGGCTTTGCTCGCCTTCCTCTACTATACATACTCGGGAATGCAAGAGGAAAGTCATGATGACGGGGAACAAACGGAAATGAGGGAATAACGGTCGTTATTTCAGCAACTCTATCTTTACAGCAAGAATCCGATGGAAACCATCAGACCGTAAATGAACATATTGCGGGCGTTTTCTCCTAAAACCTCATTCAACTCCCTTCCTTGGTAGATTTCTTTCATGCGATGCCATGTGACTGTGTGGAGGGCAAGGTAAATGATGGGCAGAATGGTGGCCCACCAATGACCATAGACCAAATGACAGCAACCTAACAGAATGGCCGCCAACCCCAATCCCCAATAGAGCCATTCGCTGGCTTTTGCTCCAATTCTGACTACCAGGGTCTTTTTGCCCGTGCGCAGGTCGTTGTCACGGTCGCGGTAGTTGTTCACCACCAACAAGGTATCAATGACCAGTCCACAGGCGATGGATGCCACAAATACCTCGAAAGTGACAGTTCCTGTCTGCAAGTAGTAAGTGACCATCACGGGAACAAGACCAAAAAACACCAATACCAACAGGTCGCCCAATCCCCAATAAGACAGGTGGGTAGTATAAAGAAAACAAAAAAGAAGACAGGCAACACCTACGGACACCATCGCCCATCCTCCATAAAATATTAGTGGCAATCCTATGACACAAGCTGCCAGGGAGGTAAGCCCGATGGCCAGACGCATGGCACTCATAGTCACCCATCCCTGGGCACAGGCGCGCTTGGGACCAAGCCGGTATTTATCGTCGGTTCCTTTCATAAAGTCAAAGTAGTCATTGATGAGATTGGCATCGATTTGCATAACCATGGCGAAAAGTACACACAGAATGGCCGGAATGACCCGCATCCCACTACCTGCGGCATGAAGGTCGCTCCATGCCAATGTCAATGCTATCATCACTGGGACAGCAGCACCTGTCAGTGTCTTTGGCCGGGCGGCGAGTATCCATGCTTTGAAGGAGTTGAGTTTGACTACGTCTTCTTTCATGACTTCAGTTTTATGATTGCAAAAGTAGACAAAAAACCTGAGAATGCGGTATTCAGCTAAAAAATAATTGATATCATTTCGCATTACTCCTGATTTGTATTATCTTTGCATTATCCACCTGTCAACTTGCCATCATGATGAATACTGTCAGCCTTGATCTAATGGAGTTTGTTGAACTCAATATCCTCCCACGTTACAATCAGTTTGATAAAGCGCATAACATGGCTCATGCCAATAGTGTCATACGACGGTCGATAGACTTGGCCCGGTCGTTTGGCGCTGACTTGGATATGGCCTATGCCATCGCGGCATACCATGACCTGGGATTGGAGGGTCCGAGAGCCATCCACCATCTTACCAGTGGGAAAATCCTGATGGCCGACAAACGGTTGCTTAAATGGTTCTCTCCTGCGCAGATGAATGTGATGAAGGAGGCCGTGGAGGACCATCGGGCGTCTGCCTCGCATGCTCCACGGAGTATATATGGGAAAATTGTAGCTGAGGCCGACCGTGACATGGACCCGGAGACTGTCATTCGGCGTACTGTAGAATATGGATTAAGCCACTATCCAGAGAAAGACCGTGAAGAACATTGGAAACGGTTTCAGGAACACATGGACAGCAAGTATTCCATTCATGGTTATATTAAACTATGGTTGCCAGGGTCGGACAATGAGCGGAAACTCAACCGCTTGCGTCAATTGATTGCACAACCTGAGGAGTTGCGCATATTATTCGACCGTTTCTATGACAGCGAGAAAAAATAAGTATCAGTTGAAGAAATTCCACGACACGCCAAAGCGGAAGATGCGTTGGTTGATGGGGTAGTGGGGGGTGAGGAAATAATTCCCACCATCACTGGAACAGTTGACGTGGCTCATCATGACAAAGAAACGGGCATGTTTCAAGAAGAAGTTGGCATAGACATTCACTATAGGATAATTGCCTATGTCGACACGGCTTTCCTCGTTCTCTTGAACTGCGTATTGGGCGATGCCTGGCACAAAGTCGGGAGCATGATATTTGGTGAAATATCTGCCGTCGGCACCTAAGTCGCAGTCAAGCACATGGGCAATCTTGAATCTCAGATATAGATTGGCATAGGCATTGAACATGGGGAGGGGGAGGATATTGTCATGACTGGATTTCTGAAAGGTCAAGTCGGTGTCCAAATGGATAATCTTGTATTTGAAAGCCTGGGATAGGGTGGCTGTTACCACACTGATGAGATTTCCGCTTTGTCTTGGGGTCACCGTGTTGAGTGTTCTGGTATAATTGTCGGTCTCGGTGTAGCTCGTCCCAAAATAGATATAATCTTTTATGTTGTCAAGTGCTACACGTAGACGGGTGCCTGTGCGCTGTAGCGAGAACTGCCCTTGTATCCGGGTGTGGGTTTGTTTCTTAAAGTCTTCATTGTCCCACCAGAAATGCTTGGAATGATAATGTGTGTAGTAAAATGTCGGGTCCAAATTGTGGAAGAAAGCACTGGCAGCCAATTGGACGGTGTCGCCAAACAACCTGAAATTCAGGTCGGCATCAGCATTGATGGTGAGGTCGCCAAAAGAAGAACCGACCACTCCGAACTCTCCGGTGACGTTGTAGTGCAGCAGTTTGCCCTCGGTCTTGCTGATTTGACCGCCCACATAGACGGTATTCTCATTGTAGGAACTGTGTTGGGTTAAGGAGTCGGGCAGGGTGAACCGCTTGTACTCATGGGCAGCGAATACCTTGGCACCTGTCTTGATGTATTTGTTGAATCCTTCAAGCAAGGCTATGGCAAAAGTATTCTTGAGATACAAATGTTTGGTGTCGTCATAAATGGAGTCACCGCCAAACCTTGATTGGGTGGCGAAAGTATTGGCGTAATAGTCCGATGGGGTGGAATATGCCTGATAGACATGCTTGTAGTTCTTGAAGTCAAGCGTATGGATGAAACTGGTCACTGGGACGTACTCGTCCTTCATCCATGTGGTGTCAACAGGGACTTTCGGCTCGTTTTCCTTGAGAAAAGCTGCCTGGCGGTCGTATTCTTCCTCATCGAAGTCTTCGTCGTTTTCAAGCGCCTTGGCCCTAGCGTCCTCCTTGGCTTTCTTTGCCGCATTCTCCTCTGCTGAAGCTATGGCGAATTTTCTGGCCTTGATTTCTTCTTCGGTCATGGGTACTTGACGGTTGAAACCGAAACTATAGCGGTGGGAGAAGAATACCTGCTGGTGGTCGTTGCGGTTCCAGTTCCTGGTGAGCATAGTGGGGATTTCCAGCGAGGAATATCTGTCTTTGAATCTCTCAGGGTGGGTGATGTAGTTGTCATCGGTGATGCCGCCGTTTTCCGCCTGCTTCATGTGATTGGTTCCCAATTGCAGGTGTGCTTGGTAACGGTCGCCAAGATAGGACCCCCACAAGGTGTAGTTGTTGAGCGAGGAACTGTTGTCCGAATAGTAACCTCTGCCGTAGAGATAGTCGAATTTCATACCTACACCAATGCGTCTTCCGGCATTCACGGCAAACAGGGCCTTGAAATGGTCCTCACCATTGGTGCGGTTTCCACACGAGTTCAAACTGAGATTCGTGATGGGAGAGTAGGTGTTGGTGAAGTGCAGTTGCTCGGGTTGGGTGAGGAAATAGTCGTAGGGATGGAGAAAAATGAAATCGTTTCCATCTGTTCGGTCGGTGAATATGCGGTTCTGACGTGGAGCACCCAAATTGCCCGTGGTGTTGTATTCGCCATGTAGACCAGTGGTGAAAATGGAGTTCATATACATGAACGACGTGGTGTCGGGCTCAGCAGGCGTTATGTCGCCGAACCTGGAATCCACGGTCCAGACCCGCATGCCTCGTGGAAAATCGGATTTGTCGTTTCCTTCTTTGGCATTCTGACGGCTGGAACGGGTGGTAATGTTGCCGTCAGCATCAATGGAATTGTAGTCTTGAGCCTGGAGGGTCCAAGGAATGAATGCAAACAACATCCATGCGAGGGTACGTGTGAGGGCTCTCGTGCTCATGTGTTGACTATTTTATCATTCTGATGCAGCATTCCACCATCTTGATGACCATGGCGGCGAGCACCATATAGGTGCCGACGGTGTCGTCCACCCAAAGATATACCACGACTCCGGCAAGGGCCAACAACATGAAAATGATGTTGAGCACATTGCGGAAAGGCAGCATGTTGTCTCCTTTGGGCTTGCGGTGTCTCCGTCTGCCTGTAGTCTGGATTTCTTCCGGTTGGGAGGAATTGTCGTTGTATTCCGTCATGTTAATTACCTATAAGACTTGTTGTTATATTGTTGAGGATTTCCTCCATGCGGTCCACGGTCTTCCGGCGGAATTTTCCCGAAATCTTGGCAAGTTTGGTCTTTTTCTTGTTGAGGCCCCATTTGTCTGTAATCCACTCCTCGGCTTTGTAACGTTGACCGCCATTGCGCAACTCGTCATACCAATAGTTGATGCGGAAAATCTGTACTTGCACTTTGTTGTCATAACATTCCGCCATGAGTGTGTAAATGAGACGTGTACGGTCAAGGGAGATAAAGTTGGAACTGAATACAAGCCACTCCTCGAAATGACATACAATCTTATGTTCGTTCTTGTTGACCAGAGCTACTGTGCTCTCTTTCAGCTGTCCCTCTTCCTTAGTCATGACCGTGAGGTAACTGAGCATGGCAGCATAGTTCTCCTCTGCACTCTTGTTGTTGGTGATGGTCTTTTCCCATACGACCTCTCCATCTTTCACGGGAACCACGTTGCCCAGGTATTTGGCATATTCGTATCCTCCTTTGTCGGCTGTTTTTTTCGTATCGGTAATCGTGGTTTGAGGTCTTTCCCAACTACCTTGACCCATTGCCAGCAATGGCAGGAATGAGGCAATAATAAAGATGATTTTCTTCATGATGTGAATGTTGATGATTCAGCTTGCAAAAATACAAATATTAGTTGAGACTTCCGAAAGTTTTGACATTATTAACGATTCTGCGGTGATAAGTGAAGCGTCAGCGGGTGTGCTCTGCGGCTTTCTTCTGCTCAAGCAGGTCGGTAAGTCTGATGGCTTCATCACGGTATTGGGCGGCTTGCAGGAAGTCGAGATTCCGGGCCGCTTCGTTCATCAAACGTGTGCTCTCCTTGATGGCAGCTTGAAGTTGGTCGATGGTCATGTGTGTGGTCACAGGGTCGGCCACCATGCGGGCACTGTCTGGTTCCACATAGGCTTGACCATAACCCGTGGGCTTGGCGCTCTCCCTGCTTGCGGAGTGTTGGGTTAGGTTGCCGCTGATGGCTTTTACGATTTGTTGTGGCGTGATGCCGTGCTCTTCGTTGTATTGCATCTGGAGGGTGCGGCGGCGGTTGGTCTCGTCGATGGTCTTTTGCATGCTTTCAGTGATGGTGTCAGCATACATGATGACCTTGCCGTTGACATTGCGTGCGGCACGTCCGGCTGTTTGGGTGAGAGAGCGGTGGCTGCGGAGAAAACCCTCCTTGTCGGCGTCGATAATGGCAACAAGCGACACTTCCGGTAAATCGAGACCCTCGCGTAACAGGTTGACACCGACGAGGACATCGAACACGCCGGCACGGAAATCGGTCATAATCTTCACACGGTCGAGCGTGCCTACGTCACTGTGGATATAATTGGCGCGGATACCATTGTTCAACAGATACTCGGTGAGTTCTTCTGCCATGCGCTTGGTCAAGGTTGTGGTGAGCACGCGTTCATTGCGGTGAACACGGGTGACGATTTCATCCATCAGGTCGTCTATCTGATTCTCGCTCGGCCTCACTTCAATGGCTGGGTCGAGAAGACCTGTAGGACGAATGATCTGCTCTACGACCACACCTTCGGATTCCGACAGTTCAAACTCTGCTGGAGTGGCCGACACGTAAATCACTTGATGCACCATCGACTGGAACTCCTCGAAACGCAGCGGACGGTTGTCGAAAGCGGCAGGAAGACGGAAACCGTATTCCACCAAGTTGGTCTTTCGGGCACGGTCTCCACCATACATGGCATTGAGTTGAGGCACACTGACATGGCTCTCGTCGATGACCATGAGAAAGTCGTCGGGGAAGAAATCAAGCAGACAATAAGGACGCTGGCCTGTCTCGCGACCATCGAAATAACGGGAATAGTTTTCAATACCTGAACAATGACCAAGTTCCTTAATCATCTCGATGTCGTATTCCACGCGTTCCTTGATGCGCTGTGCCTTGATGCCGTCGCCCATCTCCTGGAAAAATTCCACCTGCTTCACCAGGTCGTCTTGTATCTGTCGGATGCCGCTCGCTTGTTGCTCCTTGGTAGTGACGAAAAGGTTGGCGGGGTATATCTGATAATCCTCGAAAGTGGCAAGACGGTGATAGGTCAGCGAGTCTATCTCCTCGATGGAATCTATCTCGTCGTCCCAGAATGTCACACGCAGTACGTTGTCGCTGTAGGCCATGAAAATATCTACGGTATCTCCTTTTACCCTAAACGTTCCGCGTTGAAGGTCAATGTCATTGCGTACATATAAAGCGTCGACAAGCCGCCGCAGAAGCACATTTCTGTCGAGTATCTGGCCGCGGCGGATGCTGATGACACTTTCCGACATGGCTGTCGGACCACCCATACCGTAGATGCAGGATACGGATGATACGACCACTACATCGCGGCGGCCGCTGAGCAGGGCGGAAACGGCTGACAGCCTCAGCCGGTCAATCTCCTCATTGATGGCCAGGTCTTTCTCTATGTAGGTGTCGGTATGCGGAATATATGCTTCGGGCTGGTAGTAATCATAGTAGGAAACATAGTACTCCACAGCATTCTCGGGGAAGAACCCGCGCATCTCCTCGTAAAGTTGTGCGGCAAGGGTCTTGTTGTGGCTGAGAATCAAGGTCGGACGATTTGCCCGTGCGATGACATTGGCAATGGTAAAGGTCTTGCCTGAACCTGTGACGCCCAGCAATACCTGTGCACGGTCGCCACGCTCAAGGCCCTCCGACAATTCGCGGATAGCATTGGGCTGGTCTCCCGTTGGCTTATAATCTGAAGTAAGTTTGAATTGCATTGTTTTGCAAAAATAACAAAAAAATGTGTCCCGACAGTTAGACAATGTGATTTTTTGCTAAAAATCCACCACCTATTTTGCAGATATATGGAATAATGTGTAATTTTGCAAGTCAAAGTCGTCTGGATATGAAGAAACTACTCTTTACATCGCTCTTGATGGTGGTATTGTTGTCTGGATGTGCCAATGAATACAACAGGGTACTGAAGACCGACAATTACGACTATAAATATGAGTATGCAAAGGAATGCTTTGCCAATGGTAAGTATACTCGTGCCGTCATGCTGCTTCAGGAGGTCGTCACCATCCTCAAGGGGTCGGATAATGGTCAGGAATGCCTGTATATGTTGGCCATGGCATCCTATTGTTCAAAGGATTATGAAACAGCCGCACAATACTTTAAGCGCTACTTTCAGTCTTATCCCAAGGGAATCTATGCTGAAATGGCTTCTTTCTATGTGGGTGAAAGTCTGTATATGAGTACACCGGAAGCCAGACTTGACCAGACTCCTACGATGTCGGCCATTTCCGCCTATCAGGAGTTCTTGGAGATGTTCCCGGGGGCTCGACTGAAGGATGTGGCTCAACAACGGCTGTATGAACTGCAGGATAAATTGGTGGATAAAGAACTGCATTCTGCCAAATTATACTATGACCTTGGCTCCTATTTCGGGAATTGCCTCAGTGGCGGAAGTAATTACGAGGCCTGCATCATCACCGCACAGAATGCTATACGCGACTTCCCCTATAGCGAAAAACGGGAGCAGTTCGCCTTGTTGGTGATGAAAAGTAAGTATGAGCTTGCCGAGAGTAGCGTGGAGGCAAAGAAGATTGAGCGTTTTAGGGATGCCGAGGATGAGTGCTACGGCTTCCTGAATGAATATCCTGACTCAGAGAATAAGAAACTGGCAGAGAGATATATCGAGCATTGTAAAAAATATACGAAGGAATCTTCGTTATAATCATAGAAAACAACCAAAAGCAATAAAATGGATTACAAAAAGTCAAAAGCACCTGTCAACACCGTTACACGTAATATCATGGACCTTTGCCAAGAAACTGGCAACATCTATGAGAGCGTAGCCATCATCGCAAAACGCGCTAACCAGATTTCATCTGAAATCAAACAGGACTTGAGCAAAAAACTGCAAGAGTTCGCCTCCTATAACGATACTCTTGAGGAAGTCTTTGAAAACCGTGAGCAGATAGAGATATCACGTTACTATGAGAAGTTGCCGAAACCAACCTTGCTCGCAACTCAGGAGTTCGTTGAGGGAAATGTGTTCTGGCGCGACCCATCTAAAGACAAGGAGTTCTAAGTCATGTGGCAGAGGATACAGTCTGTTTATCTTTTCCTGGCGCTCATCGCAACGACGACTTGCCTCAGTCTTCCTCTCTGTGTCTTCGAACCTGTAGGGATGGGGGGCAGCACTGTGATGTACAATTTGTGGAAAATCACACCTGAGGGTACTGCCGATTTTTCTGTATGGCCTCTCTTTGTTCTCTTGCTCATTACCTGCCCGATTTGCCTCGTCACCATCTTTCTCTTCAAAAATAGAAAACTGCAGGCTAAATTGTGCGTGGTGAATATCATCCTGAATATCTTGTGGCTGGCTTATGGCGCTTTCATTATTTTTGGCGAGAAGGCCAATCCCGACTGTGGAGGCATCAAACTGGCTTTCGGCGCTTGTCTGCCCATCGTCGCTATAATCCTTTATGCGCTCGCAAGGCATGGCATCAACAAGGATGAAAAACTGGTAAGAAGCATGGATAGAATCAGGTAAGCTGATCACAACAAAAAATATTGGCCGCATTGTCCAACGAGGACATGCGGCCAATTTCTTTTGTCTATGCTTTCTGTAGGGTGATTATTTGCCTAAGGCACCTTTCACCTTGTCAGCAGCTGCGTCTACTGCGTCAGCAGCTTTCTCTTTGGCAGCGTCCTTCACCTCTTCGGCTTTCTCGCTTACAGCTTCCTTGGCATTGTCAACAGCCTCAACAGCAGCGTCCTTCACATCTTCGGCTTTCTCGCTTACAGCTTCCTTGGCAGCGTCAACAGCCTCACCAGCAGCGTCAACTACATCGGGAACCTCAATCTCAGGAAGATTGTTCACTGCGTCAATCACGCTTGCAACAGCACCTGTACCGGCAAATGCCTTGATCTTGTCAGCATTGTCCTTCAGAAGGGCCTGCAGCTTGGCGAGATATTCCTTAGCCTTGGCTGGGTCAATAGTCTTCAACTCCTCTATCTTGGTCTGTGCTTCAGTGAGAAGGGTGTTCAGCAATGTGCTGTCCTGTGTCTCGATGATAGCAGCGATGGAGTCGGTAGATACGAGCTCAATCTCTGGAGTCTCTGGTTCTGGCTCAGCGGGAGCTTTGGGAGTAGTGTCGCAACTTGCAAATGTGATGGCAACAGCTGCCATAGCCATAAAAAACAATTTCTTCATTTTGATTTGAAAATTTAGTAAAACATAAAAGAAAAATTCTCGGGGGCAAAAGTATATATTTAAAATTATAGATGTTACTTTTGTTTGAAATATTTAACAAAAAAATATGGCAGTTAACGATAGCCGAAAGCTTAAAAGATAGTCTCCGTTTGGGGGAGATTTTGTTGCCTGAGTGATGTGGTTTCTCTCAATAGATAGATAATCAGAAGGTTAGATAATAAATAAAAATCGGAGGATGTGCTCAGCACACCCTCCGATAATATAATAAGGTCTAATAGGTCTATTCGGCCCAGTCCTCTTGGGTCTTGCGGACATAGCTCTTGTAACGGATTTGAGCCATACGCTGTGCCTCGGCGAAGAGTTCTTCTGCCTCGTTCGGGTATGCCTTCTTCACTGACAAGTAGCGAACCTCACCCAGGAGGAAGTCGTGGAACTTGCTCCAGTCGGGCTCCTTGGAGTCGAGGGAGAATGGGTTCTTTGACTCTTCAATCAAAGCGGGGTTGTAACGCCACAAGTGCCAGTAGCCGCACTCAACAGCCTTCTTCTCCTCTGCCTGGCTCTTACCCATACCACCTTTGGCTTTCAGACCGTGGTTGATACATGGAGCATAGGCGATGATGATGGATGGTCCGTGCCATGCCTCTGCCTCGCGGATGGCCTTGAGGCATTGTGCGTGGTCTGCGCCCATGGCAATCTGAGCAACATATACATATCCGTATGTGGTGGCTATCATGCCGAGGTCCTTCTTGCGGATG
>CACXDY010000161.1 GCA_902766505.1 uncultured Prevotellaceae bacterium | reverse complement strand
GAGGCTCAGAGTCTCAAGACCTTGCAACAGAATCCAGGCATTGAAGGGGCTGATGGCGGCACCTGTATCACGAAGGATGACGGCACGGATTCTGGTCACGAATGCAGCTGCACCGGCCACATCAGCAAAGACAGCGCCGTGATAGCTTGGGTCTGGTTTTGCCAGAGTGGGGAATTTGTCGGGGTTAGCCTTCCAATCGAATTTTCCTCCGTCGACGATGAGTCCACCCAAAGAACTGCCATGGCCACCGATAAACTTCGTAGCGGAATGAATGACGATATCAGCACCATGCTCAATAGGCCGGATGAGGTATGGAGTTCCGAACGTGTTGTCGATGATCAGTGGAATCTGATGACGGTGTGCAATCTCGGCCAGACGGTCAATATCCGTCACATCGGAGTTGGGGTTGCCAAAAGTTTCGGCATAGATGGCACGGGTCTCGGGCAGGATAGCTTTTTCCACGGCCTCAAAGTCGCGGACATCAACGATGGTATTCTTGATACCCTGACTCTCGAGAGTATGGGTAATGAGGTTGAACGAACCGCCATAAAGATTGTCAGCAGCCACGACATGATTGCCGGGAAGCAAAATGTTCTGCAAAGCGTAGGTAGCAGCTGCAGCACCAGATGCCACGGCGAGAGCGGCCACGCCATTTTCCAAAGCAGCCACACGCTTCTCGAAGACCTCCTGGGTGGAATTGGTGAGTCGGCCGTAAATATTTCCGGCATCCTTAAGAGCGAACCTGTCAGCGGCATGTTGCGAATTTCTGAACACATACGAGGTGGTCTGATAGATAGGCACGGCTCTTGCGTCAGTAGCGGGATCAGCCTGTTCTTGTCCAACATGAAGTTGGAGCGTCTCGAAACGATAGTTTTGCTTGCTCATAATGTTTCCTTTCTTTTATTAATTGTTATTATTGATGAATTTCAAATGAATCATTGTATCTGGATGCAAAGGTAGGGTGATTTCTGGAAATGGGAAATAGCATATTAGTGTCATTCCATATACCACAAATATGGTATTTTTGTAGATGAAGGGCAAAAATACACTCATTAACATTTATTTATTATTAAAACACCCCACATATGAACAAATATGAGTAAATTTGCATAGAAAGCATAAAAATCATTTATTTTAACATTTTGTTATGAATATTCCCTCAGTATTTTGGCTTGTTCCCCTTGCATCGGTGTGCGCATTGGGTATGGCTTGGTATTTCTTCAAACAGATGATGCGCGAAGAAGAAGGCACACCTCGTATGGCAGAGATTGCAGAATATGTGCGCCGTGGCGCCATGGCTTATCTCAAGCAGCAATACAAGGTTGTCCTGATTGTATTCATTGTATTGGCCATCATTTTCTCGTTTATGGCCTATGTGCTGAAAGTACAGAACCCGTGGGTGCCTTTCGCATTCCTCACAGGAGGTTTCTTCAGTGGTCTTTCGGGTTTCTTTGGTATGAAGACCGCCACCTATGCCTCTGCCCGCACAGCAAATGCTGCCCGTAAGAGTATGGACCGCGGATTGCGTGTTGCCTTCCGTAGTGGTGCCGTGATGGGTTTGGTAGTGGTAGGTTTGGGCTTGCTCGACATTGCCCTGTGGTTCCTCATCCTCAGCGCAGTATACGATGGAAATGCCAAGGCATTGATTATTATCACCACCACGATGCTGACCTTCGGCATGGGAGCCTCCACCCAGGCATTGTTTGCCCGTGTTGGCGGTGGTATCTACACCAAAGCAGCAGATGTGGGCGCCGACCTGGTAGGAAAAGTTGAGGCCAACATTCCTGAAGATGACCCCCGCAATCCCGCCACCATTGCCGACAATGTCGGTGACAACGTGGGCGACGTGGCAGGTATGGGCGCCGACCTTTATGAGAGCTATTGCGGCAGTATACTGTCAACAGCAGCTTTGGGAGCAACGGCATTTGCCATGGACCCCGACATGCAGATGAAGTCGGTGATTGCTCCTATGATTATCGCTGCTGTAGGAATCTTCCTCTCTCTGTTTGGCATTTTCCTGGTGCGCACGAAGGAAGGAGCCACCATGAAGGACCTTCTTCATTCCCTGGGTATTGGAACCAACGTATCAGCCATACTGATAGCCATAGCATCCTTTGTCATCCTCTACCTGCTCGGCATTGAGAACTGGCTCGGAGTTTCCTTCTCAGTCATCACTGGTCTGGCAGCAGGTGTGATTATTGGTCAAGGAACGGAATACTACACTTCTCACAGTTATAAACCGACCCAAAAGATTGCCGAGGCTTCCCAAACGGGTTCAGCAACAGTGATTATCAAGGGTATTGGTACTGGAATGATATCCACCATGATACCCGTGGTGACCATCTCTGTCGCCATCATCCTCAGTTATATGTGTGCCAATGGATTCGACCTCAGCATGAGTGCGGCAAGCATGTCGCGTGGACTCTATGGCATCGGCATAGCCGCCGTGGGTATGCTCTCAACACTGGGTATCACTTTGGCAACCGACGCCTATGGTCCCATTGCCGACAATGCAGGTGGCAACGCCGAGATGAGTGAATTGGAGCCTGAGGTACGCCAGCGTACTGATGCTCTTGATGCTCTTGGCAACACCACAGCAGCTACCGGAAAGGGATTTGCCATTGGTTCTGCCGCCCTCACCGCATTGGCACTTCTTGCCTCCTATGTAGAAGAGGTGAAGATTGCCATGGAGCGCACGGTAGAAGCTGGAGAGAAGATTGTCAACAGTGCTGGTTTCGCCATGGATCCCTCCACAGCTTCTCTGACAGACTTCATGGAATTCTTCCAAGTCAACTTGATGAATCCAAAGGTATTGGTTGGTGCATTCATTGGTGCTATGGCCGCCTTCCTCTTCTGTGGTCTTACCATGGGAGCCGTGGGTCGTGCAGCCCAATCCATGGTGGAAGAAGTGCGTCGTCAGTTCCGTGAAATCAAGGGTATCCTTGAGGGCAAGGCAACACCCGACTACAGTCGTTGCGTGGAAATCTCCACCCGCAGTGCCCAACATGAGATGATATTCCCCTCACTTCTTGCCATAGCTATTCCCATTGTGGTGGGTGTGCTGCTGGGTGTTGCCGGTGTGATGGGCCTGCTTGTTGGAGGCCTGGCCTCCGGTTTCACACTCGCTGTGTTCATGGCCAATTCAGGTGGTGCCTGGGACAATGCCAAGAAGATGGTGGAAGAAGGCAATTTCGGAGGAAAGGGTTCAGCCTGTCATAAAGCCACTATCGTAGGTGACACCGTTGGCGACCCGTTTAAGGACACTTCTGGCCCAAGTCTTAACATCCTCATCAAGCTTATGTCTATGGTGAGCATTGTGATGGCCGGCCTGACGATACTATTCATCTAAGATATTTCCGTATACGATATCTTTTCAAAGCGGGAGACCTCGTTCTCCCGCTTTATTTATGACCATCTCGAAGTATGCCTATCAACAGCCAAAAACGACCAATAGAGGATTGCAAGAAGCTGTCTTTATTGATTTTAACAAAAATTATCATTCGTTTCTAATTATATATACAGAATAATTGTAATTTTGCATCGAATTTTTCGACACCATTTTCTTTTGGTCGCCAACTTTAAAGAAGCCAGCGGCTAAGAAATTATGGCTCCAAAGAAAGAACATCACATAAAAGATTGAGAAATGAGTATCCCAGAAACGACTAACAGCAGCTCCTCAAGCAGCAGCAGTCATCACCATCATCATCACCATCACCATAGCAGTAGCAGCAAGAAACGTCATATGGATGACAGCGACCGTTTCAAACGTCACGGTCTTTCTTCCATCAAGCGTCGCAGAATAATGAGTCAAATACTGTTTTGGTTGTTGGTTCTGGCTGCCATAGCCGTCATTATTGGAGTGTTGTATGTTTATGCCTACACACCGGCAAGGCACTATAGATAATTCACTTTATCCCTATAGAACAGTCCCCGCAAGAATGAAACTTGCGGGGACTTTTTTGTCAGCAGTTTGGTTATTTCGTCACTCGGAACCAGTCGGCCTCGACCCAACCACGGTCGGTGTTACCTGCGGGCTCAACACTCACGAAGCCCATCTTTGCACCAATCCATTTCCCTTCGCGCATGGTGAATTCCTCACCTGCATCTTGGAATTTCTTGCCGTCGAGACTATAGTAGAACTTGCACTTCCCGTCATTCACTTTCATTCTCAAATAGATATCCAAATGAATGCCAGGTTTGTAATCCACCTTATCCTCTTCGGTAGGATTTAGGGTTACAATATCTTTCACTGTCTCAGCCTTCCCTTTGTCAGCAGCTTTACAGGTGACCCTTTGGAGCACAAACCCCTTCCCTACCCTTTTCGCCATCAGGGCAGAATAATCCAATCCCATCATAATGATGCCGCCCGATTGGTTGTCAGCTTTCGAGGTGATTCTCACCTTTGCCGTAGCGGTGAATTTGTCTGCCGGGGTTTTCTGCAATAGCATGTTGGGTACATCCCAAAGATTGGGAGATTCAGCAGCATGTTTGAAATTGAAGATTCGGAACGTTCCGAAAGCCGTCGGCATGCCGAAAGTCTGGTCATAATTAGCATGCCACTGCCACTGCAACCCCATTCGGTAGGATTCGAACTCATCGCTCTCCACAGGATTGACCACATGCCAATCCACACGGCTCTTTGGTTTACGGTATCTTGTCACGGGGTCACCACAATAGTCACCATCTTTGTCAACACCCATCACAGGCCAGTTATCCCGCCATTCCACTGGTTGCAGATGCACCACACGTCCGTAGCATTCCTTATCCTGGAAATGAAGGAACCAGTCCTCCCCCATGGCCGTGTGTACCCATCCTCCTTGGTGAGGACCATTAATCTTGGTCTTGCCCTGAGCGAGAACCACCTTCGATTCGTAGGGGCCATAGGGTGATTTCGACCTCATAGCCAACTGGAAGCCAGTAGGTACCCCTCCGGCAGGGCACATTATCCAATACCATCCATCTCTCTTATAAAATTTTGGTCCCTCACACGTACGGTTCTCCGTTCCGTTGCCATCGAACACAATGGCAGGTTGAGAGATTGGCCGTGTGCCGTCGGCTGACAATTCCCGTACGGTGAGCACGGATGCAAACCTCGACCGGCTGTTGGCCCAACCATTTACCAGATAGCATCTCCCATCGTCATCCCATAGGGGGCAAGTGTCTATCATGCCTTTTCCGGGAATCACGCACAACGGTTCGCTCCACTCTCCAGCCGGGTCCTTCGATTTCACCATGAACACCCCATAGTCAGGGTCTCCCCAGTAGATATAGAACTCACCATCGTGGTATCTGATGCTTGGGGCCCAGATACCATTTCCATGGCTGGGCATACCGAACACCTCTTTTGGTTTCAACTCTCTCACGGCATAACCGATGATTTCCCAATTCACCAAATCCCGTGAATGAAGAATAGGCAAACCAGGTATACACTGAAAAGAACTTGCCGTCAAATAATAATCATCGCCCACCACACAGACATCTGGATCGCTATAGTCAGCATTAATGACCGGGTTGGTAAAAGTTCCATCACCATTGTCGGGTGACCATACTTGTGAACGATAGTTTCCTTGTGCATGAATGGCCAAATGGCACATCAACAACAAAGTAAATGCAATTAGTTTTCTCATTGTAGTTTGTTATGTTAAAGATAATATAAACTTTCCTTTTTTTCCCGTCACATGCATGGCGTGGAACTGCCAGTCGGTACGTTCCGCCACATGGAGAGCCACATGTCCCATGGTACGCCGCAGATTGACCTCCACACACGGATGCAGCAACCTCCTATCACCCTCCGCACGGACAACCATCATATCGACCCCTAAAGGCCCATGATAGATATGGTTGCACCAGGCACCCAACTTTTGCACCAACCGCTGAGTCACGGAATCCAATAGCGGCAGCGGCAGATATTCTGAGAGCAACTCACGCTTGGTTTCCTCTGGAGCCAGTAAATTACCCACATACGCCCCATTGACCGTCTCAAACAGCGACAGGCCGAGAAAAGAGGCGTTCCCCTTGCCGTCGGCCCAAAATTCCATGGCGAAATCCATAACCCGGTCATAATAAGGTTCCACCAATATACTTCCCTGGTTTTTGAGAACATTGGACACATACCCTTCCTCGTTATCCGTCAGGATTCCCCTGACATATCTTATGCCACGGCCACTGCTGCTCCAGGGCATCTTCAAAACCGAGCGGGGATTTTTACCGACCAAATCCCTGGTTTCCTCAAGGCTGTGTGCGACAAAGCGTTCTCCCACGGTCATGTCCAATCCGTCGGTCACCTCTTTGAGCAAGGAAATAGATGACTGTCTATGCGATAAGTCCCGGACGGCTGCAATCATCCTTTTATCAGGAAGAAGGTCAGAGGGATATCCAGCCCTCGAGAGTTCACCACAAAGAGCGGCATTCCATCCCCATGGGTCCACCACCAATTCACTTGTCTGACAGCCAGTCATCCAATCGGCCAAATGCCGCTTTTCTATTAACTTAACATTCGGCAGGAATTTCTCAAAAGGAAGTGAAGCCGTCCGCGCAGACGCCTCATCGTCGACCAGAATGACATCTTCCTCATCAGCCCACCACAAGGGCAAGTATGCCAGTGAAGCCCGCATATCCCTCCCCGCAGCAGGTGCAGTGAAATACTTACCTCCGAAAGCCAAAGCCAAGTCATGTTCAGGATTGAAAATGTGTATTTTCATCATTAATCCGCCTGTCAAAGAGAGATTACAGCCAACCTTGAAATAACCGATTGTCGATTATGATGCAAAAATAGCAAAAAAAAACAAAATTGCAAACTACACTTTGCAATTTGAGAAATAATTATTAATTTTGCAGAATCAAAGGACTTGAACTATTTTTTGCGATCAGCAAGAGACAAACGCTTAAATAATGGACGCCTTTTTCCGTACACATGCCTATCTTGTAGAGCACACCAATGCTCCCGTCCGTCGCGGTTTGATGGATGAGATCAATTGGAATGACCGCATGATCGGCATCAAAGGCACCCGTGGTATCGGAAAGACCACCTTCCTACTCCAATATGCCAAGGAGAATTTCGATACACGTGACAGGCATTGTCTCTATATCAACATGAACAACTTCTATTTTCAGGGAAGAGGCATAGAGGAATTTGCAGGCCGGTTTTATCAGGAGGGAGGCCGTGTGCTGCTGATCGATCAAGTATTCAAGCAACCCGATTGGAGCAAAGGCCTCCGCCGTTGCTACGATCTCTATCCAGATTTGAAGATAGTATTCACCGGTTCAAGTGTGATGAGACTTAAAGAAGAGAACCCAGAGTTGAACGGCATTGTGAAAAGCTACAACCTGCGGGGATTCTCCTTCAGAGAGTTTATCAACTTGCTAACAGGCAATCATTTCAAGCCCTACACTTTGGAGGAAATTCTGACCGACCACGAGCACATCATCAAGCAGATTCTTCCCAAAGTGCGCCCCATGGAGTATTTCCAGGACTATGTGCATCATGGTTTCTATCCTTTTTTCCAGGAGCACCGCAACTACTCTGAGAATTTGCTGAAAACCATGAACATGATGACCGAAGTGGACATTCTGCTTATCAAACAGATAGAGCTGAAATACCTGACCCGCATCAAGCGTCTGTTCTACGATTTGGCTGTTGACGGTCCCAAGGCACCGAATATCAGCCAGTTGGCCAACGATATTGACACCAGCCGCGCGACCGTGATGAACTACATCAAATATTTAGCTGATGCCCGGTTGATTAATATGATTTATCCCCATGGGCAGTCTTTCCCCAAGAAGCCCAGCAAGGTGATGCTCCACAATCCCAATCTGATGTATGCCATTTATCCCGGCAAAGTGGACTTGCAGGACATGATGGAAACATTCTTCGTCAACTCCATGTGGAAAGACCACAAAGTGAACCAAGCCAGTCACGACAGCAACTATCTGGTGGACGGAAAGCTTAAGTTCCGCATCTGCGATGCAAAGCACAGTTCGCGTATCCGGCTTCAGCCCGATGTCTATTATCCCCGCTACAACACGGAGGTAGGCATGGGCAATCAACTGCCGCTATGGCTGTTTGGCTTCCTGTATTGAAAGTTTTATGCTTCAATAAACATAAACAACATATTATTATTTAACATTATTTTTAAACAATGGCAAAGGAAAAGAAATTTATCACTTGTGATGGTAATGAGGCTGCTGCACATATCAGTTATATGTTCAGCGAAGTTGCCGCCATTTATCCCATCACTCCATCCTCACCGATGGCAGAACATGTAGACGAGTGGGCTGCCCGTGGCCGTAAGAACCTCTGGGGTCAGACCGTATCCGTGCAGGAAATGCAGTCAGAAGCAGGTGCAGCAGGTGCCGTTCACGGTTCACTGCAGGCAGGTGCTCTCACTACTACCTTCACGGCTTCTCAAGGTCTTCTG
>CACXDY010000160.1 GCA_902766505.1 uncultured Prevotellaceae bacterium | reverse complement strand
TCAGTACAGAAAGCAAAAGCACGATAACCGATGGTGCGTACATCATTACCTAAATGCACACTACCTAACTTGTTGCAGTTTTGGAAAGCCTGTGCGCCTATAGAGGTGACGCCATCTCCAATAGTGGCCGTTGTCATAGCAGTACATCCATAGAAAGCTTCGTTTCCAATGGTAATGACACTTTGTGGAATAATGATGTTTTTTAAAGCAACACAGCCACTAAAAGCCTCGTCTCGTATTTCTTCTACAGTGTTAGGAATGGTAACTGCTGGAAGTTTGGTGCAGCCCTTGAAACAACTTTTACCAATAAGCGCACAACCATTTTTTATGGTCACGTTTTTGAGTGCGGTACAGTTTAGGAACACACCCGAACCCATTTCAGCCACTTTCGCTCCAATAGTAACATCAGTGAGGCTGGTACAACCCATGAATTGCTCACCATTATCGTATACAGAGTTCCTTTCGGCTAGTGTCACCAAGTTGTCTGTTAAAGTAATTGCCTCCAAATTAATACAGTTCGCAAAAGCTTGCCAACCAATAGTACGTACATCACTGCCCATGTTGACTGTAGTCAGTTTATCACAACTGTAGAATGCTTTTTGATCGATAGAAGTAACACCATTTCCAATAGTGGCAGTGAGCATGTTGTCGCAGTCATAAAAAGCATTTTCATCAATAGTGATTACACTATTGGGAATGACGATAGACTTCAGTGCGGTGCAACTTTCAAAAGCACTGTAGCCAATGGTCTTAATGGTGTTTGGCAAAGTAATATTGGCAATCTTGGTGCACCCCTTGAAACAATTTCCACCGATAACGGAACAACCCTCCTTAATGGTTACCGTGCGCAAGTTAGTACAACCCATGAACACGCCAGAACCCATGTCAGCCACTTTAGAACCAATAGTGGCTTCTTCCAGACTGGTGCAATTGAGGAAAACCTCAGAGTTGTCGTAAACACTATTCCTTACTGCGAGAGACAATAAGCTGTCAGGAAGAATGATGCTTGTCAGATCGGTACAGTCTGCAAATGCCCGATAATAGATAGTCCGCAACGTTTTGCCTAATGTTGCAGTATTTAGGTGCGAACAGTTCTGAAATGCCTCTTCGCCAATGGTTTTCACGCCATCGCCAATGGTTAAGGTTTTTAGAAGTGAACAACCCTGGAAAGCGTAATTCCCAATTTTTGTAACACTATTGGGGATGCTGACCGTAGTTAACTTGGTACATCCCTGAAAACTGTAATCACTGATTAATTTACAGCCATTCTTAATGGTCAGTGAAGTGATATTCTGGCAATCCTTGAAAGCGTAGGTACCCATAGTGGTAATACCGGCTCCAAGGGTCACGCTCTTGAGAGCAGAACAACCCATAAAAGCTTCTGAATTATCATAGACATTGTTTCTTACAGCTATGGTTTGCACGTTGTCTGGGATAACAACAGATGTCAGTTCTTCGCATCCATAGAAGGCGCGATACCCGATGGTCGCTACTTTGCTGCCGATGGTAACGCCAGTCAGGTGAATGCAATTTTCAAATGCCTCTGCTGCAATGGCTGTGACGTTGTAGGTTACGTTGCCATTGGTCACCGTGGCGGGGATGGTCACCGAACCAGAGTAGAGTTCATCGCCACTCACCACACTGACAGTCTTGTTGGCAGAGCTGGTGATGGTGTAATACACATTGCCCGCCTTGAAGCTGTAGGCATGGGCCGTTAAACTTGCCATCATGACGATAAGCCATGTACAGGCGAATAACAATCGATACTTCATAGTTTTTAATTATTAATGAGTTAATAAAATAGTAATTTCACTCCACTGACTATTGCGTTGAACCCGACTGCAAGTCCTGTGCAAGTACCATTGCAACTAGATATACCAGGTCGAGGCCGTTGACCATACCGTCACCGTTCAGATAGGCAAAGGTCGAATAAATGGCGGAATCGGCCATGATAAGCCCCACCATTGTTAATGATGTCCAGGCCGTCAATCTCCCTGTTTTCGGTCCAGGACGTTCATATTTTCTTACTTATTTATTAGTAAATTAAGGTGACTTAGTAATTATGTTAATACATTCATTCGTGTGCATTACGACACACGCGGCAAAGATACGACAAAAAATCCGAACCGCCAAGCGATTCGGAGAAAAAGTGGGAAAAACAGTTTAGTCGATGTTACCTGCCAGCCGTTCCACTTCGGAGATGTCAATTCCCATGTTGGCTGCTATCGTCTGTGGTGTCTGGCCTGCCTGCAACAGCATCTTCACTAACATGCGGAGCTGTCCGTCCTGCTCTGCGATTTTGTCTTTTTGCTCTGCAAGCTGTCCGTCCTTCTCTGCAAGCTGTCCGTCCTTCTCTGCAAGCTGTCCGTCCTTCTCGGCAAGTTGGTTTTCTTTCTCCGCAAGGAGGGTCTCCTTCTCTGCAAGATCCCGTTCCAGTCCATAGACCTTGCCCTCCTGCTCCTTGATGATAGAGTAATACTCGTCCTCGACGTTCATGTCCTGCCGCATCTCCACGTTCGAGGCCGCCATCATCAGGCGGTGGAAGATGGGCTGCATGTCGGTATCGGCCGTATCGAACACCTTATCGTCAAGACTCAGGTAGTGCTGGTTGTCCTGACAGACGCGGTTCTGGTCGAAGATGCTCAGCACCTTGTCCAGCCGGTTGTTGATCCTACCGTGCAGACGCGGTATCTGTACGAAGATGCTGTTGTGGTTGAGGCTGTCGACGAACTTGTTGGGGATACCGCGCCTGATAGGCTCGTCCTCATAGTTGAAGGCCTGGTTGCGCACATACACCACCGGGTCCTCGATTTCGCCAACGGTATGTCCCAGCAGATAGACGGCCACCATGGGCAGGGCATGCCTGTCGGGGCTGTCGCTGACGATGTTCTTCGGGTTCTGGTAGTGTATGCCCAGATACTGGCGGAAGCGTAGGGTCTCCGTAGGCAGCCAGGTCTTCTGCAGCTCAATCAGTACGAGCTGCTTCTCGCCGTCGGGCTTGAGGATGGTGGCAGCGAAGTCGATGCGGAAGATGGATAGTGTCTCCTTCTGTCCGTTGGAGTATTCATGCGGACGGGTCTCAACACTGATGATGTTCTCTTTCAAGAGTGCCGAGAGGATGGTGCGGGCGATGCGCTCGTCCTCCATGAGATACTTGAACACGACGTCGTAGATAGGGTTGGCAATCGTTATCATATACTGCTTAAGCTATTTGTCGACTGCAAAAATAAGCAAAAAAAACAAAACTGCCAAGCAATTCGGAAAAAAGTAGGGAAATTATTTGGTGGGTATGAATAAAAGATATATCTTTGCATATCGATAAACGATAAATAATCAAATTAAAACAATAAAAACGTATGAAAAAGAGATTGAATGTTTTGTGTGTGGTGATGCTGTCAATTATGATAGCAGAGGTAGTATTGTCATTCTTGTTCGGCTTTAGCGACATGGCCGAAGGCTTCAAGGATGGTTATAATGACGGTCGGTCATCAACAATGAGTTTTAGCTCTGGCTTGATAGGTTTGGTTTTTGTCATAGCCATCTCCTATTTTGGGGTCCGCTCGTTTGTGACGTTCGTGAAGTTTATCCTGAACGTGAACCGCGACAAGGTATTTGTCACAGAGAACGTATCCTTGCTGCGCGCAACGGGCTGGAGACTATTGGCCGCTTTTGTGCTTTTGATCCCTTTCAATCTGTGGTTTATGAAGGTCACTTTGGAAACGGTCTTTTACAATAGTATTGACAGCATCCTCTTCAGTGTGTTCTGTCTGCTTATCGCCGAGGTGTTCGCCATCGGTCTGAGGTTGAAGGAAGAGCAGGACTTAACCATCTGAACGGCTATGGGACGCATTGTAGTAAATCTTGACGTAGAGATGGCCAAGCGCAAGGTGTCGCTTGGCGAACTCGCCGAGCGCGTGGGCCTGACTCAGGCAAACCTGTCGATATTGAAAACCGGTAAGGCCAAGGCCGTGCGCTTCACCACCCTTGAGGCCATTTGCCGCGAACTGGGCTGTCAGCCAGGCGACATACTCGAATACAGGGAGGAATGAGCCAATAACGTTAAATTATTCCTCCATTGAAGGACGTTCCCTGCTCCATTGAGGGGCGCTTCTTGCTCCATCGAGGGACGATTAATATTCCATTGAGGGGCAATCGATACTCCGTTGCAATGTTTGCCTATAGCCAAACAATCGTTTGCCTCCAGGCAAACAAATGTTTGACTACGGGCAAACGTCTGAAAACAGGCTGTATTGCTCTTTAATACATATTGCTTCGCTCCACGATGGGCGTTTTTCTGTTCTCCAATTGAATATGGAAACGGGCAGAATTCTGGAAGGCGCATCGCTGCGGCCTCCAGAATTGCCCCGGGTACAATTATTTACTAACTTTATTGTGTGGGTTGGCATGGGGTCTGCCCCTACTGTAGTCGGTAAGTGACAGGGATGACGTATTTGCAGCGCACGGGCTTCCCCTTCTGCTTGCCGGGCGACCAGCGGGGCATGGCGTTGACCACGCGGATGGCTTCGTCTCGCAGGGCCTGCACACCGGCATTGTGTCCCTCGGCATCCTGACGTTCCTTCTCGGTCATCATGGCAGTTACAACCACCATATTTGCGCCGGACTTTTTCGGATTCTCTATGACCTTGGCGTTCGACAGACTACCGTCTTTCTCCACCACGAACTGTACGAGCACGCGGCCCTGTACGCCTTTTTCCTGGGCTTCCTTGGGGAACTTGATGTTGCGGGCAATGAACTGCATCAGTTCGGTATCGCCGCCGGGGAACTGAGGCATTTGCTCAACAATGTCGTAGATCTTGTCGTCGCCCTGCTGCTTCGTCTGTACCACAGTTGCTCCGCGCCGTCCCTTCTCCCCGAAGGTTTTCTTGGCCGGGCCTACGTCCATCACCGTGACCGACTCGATGTTTTCCGGCTCTATCTGGGCAAAATCCTCGCTTGTCACCTCCTGTCCGTCGACGATGAACAAGTAGGGTTTCTTACTGCCATAGACCGCTTCTTTGTGCAGGATATGGGCACGGCTGATGGCACCGCCCTCGTTCAGCATAGTATGGGTCAATTCTTTGTTGTCCATGCCTGTCGCTTTTTTCTTTTGCACATAGGCCACATACTCTGCGCTGCCCATTTTGGCAGAGTATTTCAGCGCCTCTGCGGTCGTGAGGTTGACAACGTAATGGTCAGGACTGGTCTCGTCGAGGTGTATCTCCCTCACGGCTGAGGTTGGAATGTTTGGCAGCGAACGCTTGTCCACCTCCTGTCCGTCGATTCTCAGTTCGGTCTTCGATACTTCAAGGGCGATGGAGCGGTCATCAGGGATGACCTCTTTCTTGCCATTGTTGTAGAACTTCACGCCAGGCGCGTGTCGTATCTGGTAGGCATCGCCTCGCCTTTGGTCGGTAAACACACGCACAGCCGACGTGTCTTCTGGATGTGTGGTCTCATAGTCCACGACGGTCTTTGCGGTCATGGCCAGCGAGACGAGCGCTACGGGCACAATATACAGGGCTTTGAGCCATGCGGCACGTTTTGATTTTGGTTTAAGCATCATAAGGATTCGTTTTTTAGTTTTGTGGGTGTTGATGCCATTGGCAAGGGCACAGGCCTGAATACCCGTCGCCTTCTGCATCAGCAGG
>CACXDY010000159.1 GCA_902766505.1 uncultured Prevotellaceae bacterium | reverse complement strand
TTCACCGTCACAACCTCTCTGAGAAAAGCCACCGTGAAGGACGCCGTGAAACAAGTAGTAGGATTCTACCCCATACGTATCACTTCAGAGAAAAACGACATTTTCGTGGAGTGCGTACAGAAAGAAGACACCAAAATGTCGGGCCATATTGTTGACGAGAAAGGTCAACCGCTACCATATGCCACGGTATCGCTGCTGGCAAAAGCCGACTCTGTCTTCATCACCGGTGGTGTGAGTAACGAGAATGGCGATTTCGTCATCCCATGCCAAGCACAACATCTTATTGTAAAGGTGACATGTATCGGCTATCAGACAGTAACAAGAAATGCCCCTGTAGGAAGATTGGGTACCATCGCCATGAAACCCGAGACCTATATGATGCAAGGAGTCGTTGTAAAAGGTGAGGTGCCGCAATACAAGATGACTCCCGGCGGCATGACGGTAGAAGTGCAGCACTCTATTCTCCACGATATAGGTAATGCAGATGACCTTCTCACAATGATGCCTATGGTGCAGGAGCGTGACGGCAAGTTCGAGGTACTGTCCAAGGGTGAACCGGTCATATACATTAACAATAAAAAGGTGAAGGACACCAAAGAATTGAAGCAACTGAAATCATCAGATATCAAGAGTGTGGATATCATCACTGCCCCCGGTGCCCAGTATAATGCCGAAGTAGACGCTGTGATACGTATCAAGACGCTGAAGCCCCAAGGTGACGGACTGAGTCTGATGGCCACCAGTCAGATATGGAAAAACAACAAGTGGAACAACTATGACGACCTGACCTTGAAATATCGCACCGGTGGGTTGGAAGTATTTGCCACCGTAGCCCTCGACAATGGTCACTACAGCAACAACCAGGATGTCGAGCAGGAGTTACATATCAAGAAAGACCTATTCAAGGTGCATGCCGACCTCCCCGTTAGGAGCAGTTGGACAGAGTTGCAGTATCAAGCAGGTTTGAGTTACGACTTCACCACAGACCATTCTGTAGGATTGAGTTTTTCGTCTGAAAACAACCTTTACAATAGTTTCAAGACGAATATGAGACAGTCCTATCAGAAGAACGGAGCATATTATGGCGACAACCTTTTGACAACACATATCAAAGAGAGCGACAAGCCCGTATGGGAGTTGAACACCTATTATGTAGGCAAGGCTGGGAAACTGGGAATTGACCTGAACGCCACCATACTGCGACGTGAAACGGAAAACAAGCTCAACCAGGCTGAGTATAGTCAGGAACTGGGCGACCGTACCATTACCTCGCAAAACCATGATGACCGTTGGATGGTGGCAGGGAAACTGGTGCTGACTTATCCTATCTGGAAAGGCATGCTTAGTGGAGGCTCGGAAGCCACAAGCACGAAGAGTTATGGCCACAATATCAACAAGGAGAATATCATACCCGAGTCAGACAATGACATGAGAGAACAAAATCTTTCCGGTTTTGCCGAATACGACATGCAGTTGAAAGCGTGGCATCTGAAAGCAGGACTTCGGTATGAACATGTTTCATCGCAATACAGTTCGTTTGGCATCACCCAAGAAGAGCCCAGCCGCACCTATAATGACTGGTTTCCCAACCTGTCGGCAGCTTGGCAGAAGGGCAAATGGGGCGCTCAGCTCAGTTACAACAAGCGTATCACCCGCCCATCATATGGAAACTTAAGTTCCATTATCGTGTATGACAGCCGTATGTTCTATGAGGGCGGCAACCCACTGTTGCGTCCGTCGATACGACAAAGCATCGATTTCAATCTGACCTATTCGTGGTTGACCTTCGTCACAGGCTTCACACGTGAGAAGGACCTCGTCTCCCATATAGGAAGAGTATATGATGAAGAGAAAGAGATCGCCATCTTGCAGCCCATCAACTTCGACCATCAAGACCGCGTCTATGCTACCCTCACGGCATCACCAAAAATAGGATTCTGGCAGCCCACCGCCACACTTCACTATTATCAGCAGATGTTTGATGCAGAGAAATATGGTGCACCCAAGAAACTGAACAAGCCAGAATTCAGTTTCGACCTGAAGAGTTGGTTTGTCATTACTCCTACAACCAAAGCGCTGTTGAACATCAACTATACGGGCAGCAACCACTGGGGATTAATGTACCGCGGCAGCAACTTCGCCGTAAATGCCCGAGTGCAGCAGAGTTTCTGGAAGGGTCGGCTGACAGGTACCCTTTATGCAAACGATATATTCCGTACGTCAAGGACCAAAATGACCACGTATTATGCTATCGGTCAAACTGCCCAAAATGTTTACACTTATACCCAGTGTGTGGGGCTGACCTTAAGCTACAACTTCAACGTCACCCGCTCGAAATACCGTGGTACTGGTGCAGGAAATGAAGAGAAAAACCGATTGTAAAGGGGATAGACGGTTTGATTTATTCTACTTTTCAGGTGTACCAGGTTGGAAATCCTCTCGGTAGCAGCAAAGACCAACAAATACCTGAGGATGGCGTATGCCGACGAGAGTGAGATGTATGCCTATAAAATAACGCCCCAGTCCCTTGGAGGGGCTGGGGTATTCGTGATGCCAAGATGCTCATGGGTGTCGATGGCACAGATGAAAAAGGCGGTGACTTAGTCAGCAACCAGAGTGAAGGTCTCGCCTGTCCATTTCAGCGTCTTTATCGTGATATCGTATGATTCTTGTTCATTGGGTGTATAGAGCAATTTGTAATATCTGCTATATTGTGGTGAAATACTACCATCATTATTAATAGTTAAAGAAGTTATCGCTTCGCTCTGAAATTAAGCTGTTACCCCTGATTGCATGGAAATCATGCCGCAAAAGGAAGTTACTCCGTCTCGGGATAAAAAATGAACGAGTTCATTTTGTTCTCCACTCGACTTTTAGTAACTTTGTCCCGAAATACAGAGATGGAATGAAAAACGACAACAATTCTACTACACTTAAGAAATCTTCCATTAAGGAAATCCTTCATTCAGAGTTTTTCGATTATGTCATGATAGCCATTGGCATGATGGCATATGGCATGGGATGGACCCTCTTCCTGTTGCCCAATGACATCACGACAGGAGGTGTGGCAGGTGTATCCTCCCTTTTGTACTGGGGTTTGAATATACCGGTACAGGTGAGTTACTTTGGCATCAACGCACTCTTGTTGTTAGGAGCGCTCAAGGTTCTTGGTTTCCGTTTTTGTCTGAAGACAATATATGCCGTTGGTGTGCTCACACTACTGTTGTCGTTTCTCACCAACTTGGGAAAGGAGATGCATCTGCTTCAGGACCAGCCATTTATGGCAAGTATCATCGGTGCCATTTTCTGCGGCAGTGGCGTAGGATTAGGATTGTCTTTCAATGGAAGCACCGGCGGAACCGACATTATCGCAGCCATTGTGAACAAATACCGCGACATCTCCTTAGGTCGTGTCATCTTGCTCTGCGACATTTTCATCATCACTTGTTCCTACCTTGTTTTTCATGACTTTGAGAAAGTGATTTATGGTTATGTTGTGCTTTGCGTTACTGCATTTTGCATCGACCAGGTGGTGAATTCCCGACGCAGTTCAGTGCAATTCTTCATTATCTCGAGCCATTATGAAGAGATAGCCCGCCGCATCAACCAAGAGCCACACCGAGGTGTCACCGTTCTCGATGCACAAGGTTTCTATTCAGGTCATGACATCAAGATGCTCTTTGTCTTGGCCAAAAAACGCCAGTCAAGTGAGATTTTCCACATCATCAACGACGTAGACCCCCACGCCTTTGTCAGCCAGAGCCGTGTGATAGGTGTCTATGGCGAAGGCTTCGACCACTTTAAGTTCCACAAGTAAGCCTTGACCAGACCGTATCCTAATTACTCATTCTTGACAGCTTTGGGTGTCCAGTTCTTGAAGAAACGCAGTACCTTTTCCTTGTTATAGCCTTGCCCCTCTTCCAAGAAGCTTGAATCCTGGATATGGATGACCTTGCCCTGTTCATCAAGCACTACGAAGACAGGGAATCCG
>CACXDY010000158.1 GCA_902766505.1 uncultured Prevotellaceae bacterium | reverse complement strand
TGCCGACGGCAAGATGGCGATGACCAACCTCGTGTTCCCCACCACGCCTTACACCAACCTCAAGGTCAAGGGCGGCAAGGCCACGATCTACCAGATTAGCTATTAGCCTTTAGTCGCTGGCAGATGCCAACTAGAAACTAAGGACTAAGGACTTAAAACTAAAAACTTACAACTTAAAACTAAAAACTTAAATAATGGCTAAGACAAATAAAATCGCGATCATCTCGGTCATGCTGTGCTTCTTCTGCATGGGCTTCGTGGACCTCGTGGGTATCGCTTCCAACTATGTGAAAGAAGACCTCCAGCTCTCGGACTCGGTGGCCAACATCTTCCCGTCGCTGGTATTCTTCTGGTTCCTCATCTTCAGCGTTCCCACCGGCATGCTGATGAACAAGATTGGCCGCAAGAAGACAGTTGAACTCTCTCTCCTCGTGACGGTCGTCTCCCTGCTGATTCCCCTTTTCGGCAAAAGTTTTGGCGTGATGCTGGTGGCATTCTCCCTGCTGGGTATCGGCAATGCACTGATGCAGACCAGTATCAATCCGCTGGCCATGCTGATTATCGGCGACAAGAACTTAGCATCCACCCTAACCTTCGGGCAGTTTGTCAAAGCCATCGCCTCGTTCCTCGCACCCTATTTGGCTATGTGGGGAGCCACACAGGTCATACCTTCGTTTGGCTACGACTGGCGGGTGCTGTTCCTTATCTACTTCGTAGTCGGCGTACTTGCCGTGCTGCTGCTCTGGGCAACTCCTATCCAGGAAGAGATGAGCGAAGGGAAGTCATCCTCGTTTATGGATTGTCTGAAACTATTGGGCAAGCCCATTGTGCTGCTCTCATTCCTCGCTATCATGTGCCATGTGGGCATCGACGTGGGTACCAACACCACCGCTCCCAAACTGCTCATAGAGCGCGTAGGCATGACGCTCAACGAGGCAGCCTTTGCCACATCGCTCTATTTCATCTTCCGTACGATTGGTGCTCTCACCGGTTCATTCTTCCTGAGAATCATGAAGACCCGCTGGTTCTTCATCTTCAGTGTTGTATTGATGGCAGCGAGCATGATATTGATGTTCTCCGGCCAGTCAAAGACCATCCTTTACATCGCTATTGCTCTTGTAGGTTACGGCAACTCCAATGTGTTCTCCATGGCATTCAGCGAGGCTCTGCTCTCTGTGCCTGACAAGCAGAACGAGGTTTCTGGCTTGATGATTATGGGACTTTTTGGCGGCACCATCTTCCCGCTACTGATGGGTTTTGCCAGCGATGCAGTCGGACAGGCCGGTGCAGTCGTGGTCATGGCCATCGGTGTGATTTATCTCTTTACCTATATACCAAGAATCAAACGTTAACAACAGTTTTTGAGTCATGGAGACTCATCAACTCACAAATAGAAAAAACGGACAAACTATGCAAAACAAACGTTATGTAGTAGGACTCGGCGAAGTCCTCTGGGATGTACTTCCCGAAGGAAAGAAACTGGGCGGTGCCCCTGCCAATTTCGCATATCACGCAGGACAGTTCCTGGGTAGTGACAACACCATCGCCATCAGTGCTCTGGGTGAGGACAAACTGGCTGAAGAAACCATCGATGCGCTGAGGGAGCATGGGCTCAACGACCTCCTTCCCCGCGTACCCTACCCCACAGGTACTGTGCAGGTGCAGCTCGATGAACAGGGCATCCCGACCTATGACATCAAAGAGAATGTGGCATGGGACAATATCCCATTCGATGACGACATCAAGCAGATTGCCACCAACTGCCGTGCCGTGTGCTTCGGCTCACTGGCCCAGCGCAACGTGGTTAGCCGCGAGACCATCCAGAAGTTTCTCGATGCCACACCTGCCGACTGTGTGAAAATCTTCGATATCAACCTGCGTCAGCAATTCTATTCCAAAGAGGTTATCAAAGAATCGTTACAGCGTTGCAACATCTTGAAAATCAACGATGAGGAATTGGTGACTATCGGCCGTATGTTCGGCTATCCAGGTCTTGACATAGAGAACAAGTGCTGGCTCATTCTCGGCAAGTACAATCTCGACATGCTCGTACTCACCTGTGGCACCAACGGCTCCTACGTCTTCGCCCCAGGACAGATGTCTTTCCAAGAGACACCGAAGGTACAGGTGGCCGACACCGTGGGAGCAGGCGACTCCTTCACTGGCACTTTCTGCGCCGCCATCTTGAGTGGCAAACCAATACGCGAGGCGCATCAATTAGCCGTAGAAGTCTCCGCCTTCGTCTGCACACAAAACGGTGCCATGCCGCAACTTCCTGCAGAACTGTTGAACAGATGAGATAATTATAAGGTATTCAAGATTACTATCGGGTTGGTGGGCGCTTGCTGCGTCCACCAACTTTTGTTGTTGCGGTAAAGCATCAGAGGAACATAATTTGTCAAAAGAAGATGGTTACAATGCGGCTTGTTTTGTGTCCTTTTATTAAAGGACTGAAAATGGCCGACGCTGATTCCAATATCAAGAAAGTTCCCATTGCACGGCATGAATATCCGTGCCTGGTGCGCGAACTGTCAACACTCGAGAAAGAGGAGTTGAAAGCCCGCATCATCCTGTCTATCGGCGAGCCGGCAAGTTGAAGGGTCGGCCTTTTCTGCTATCTATTCATCCAATACCTTCAATCAAGTGAAAAAGCAGACAATAATCCCAAAATGGTGGATCATCCCATTGGTATGCCTATTGCTGTCAGAAAATATGATGGCACAGCAACGCTATCAGGTGGGCGTATGCGACTGGATGGTGCTGAAACGCCAGAAACTCGGTGAGTTTGAACTTGCCCGACAGTTAGGATGCGACGGCATCGAGATGGACATGGGACCATTGGGGCAGCGCGAGGCATTCGACAACAAGATGCGCAACGAGGCCGATGCGACACTGTTCAAGCACACCGCCGACAGCCTCGGCATAGAAATCGGTGCCGTGGCCATGAGTGGTTTCTATGCCCAGGACCTGACGAAGCGCGACAACTACATGGCACTGGTCAACGACTGTTTCGACACCATGGAGAAGATGGGTGGTGCCCGCGTGGCTTTCCTCCCTCTCGGCGGATGCGGCAACGACTGGGCCACCAACAAACAGAAGCGTGCCGAGGTGGTCCGTCGCCTCCACGACATCGGTGAAGCAGCCTGTGCACGTGGTGTGCGGGTAGGTATCGACACACCATTGGACGCAAAGGGCAACCTCCGTCTGCTCAAGGAAATCAAAAGCAGCGGCATCGGTATCTTCTATAAATGGCAGACCATCGTGGAGAACGGTTGGGACATCTGTCAAGACATGCAGCGTCTGGGCGCCAAGAACATCTGTGCCATCCACGCCAGCAACACCGATGCTGTGTGGCTCCGCAACGACAAGGCCATCCCGCTGCCAGCCATCCGTCAGACCCTCGACAAGATGGGATGGAGCGGTTGGCTGTTTGTGGAGCGCAGCCGCGACACTACGATGGTGAAGAACGTGAAGATGAACTACGGCAGCAATGTGCGTGCGCTGAAAGAGACGTTCAATGCCTACCCCACCCCAGAGGTAGCCCTCGACAGTGCCGGCCGCGATGCCGATTACGTGAGAAACATCATCGGACGCGCAGAGAAGGCCACCAACGAATTGAGCATCACATGGACTCCCTCAGGAGAGAACGTGCGCAACATCGTAGCCAACCGCTATTTCAAACTCAATGACATCTATGCCGAGCGCGACTCCATCAAGAAGACCAACAAGGAACTGGCCACCGCACTTTGCGACTCCCGCCTCTACCGCTCACATTTCGACTTCGATGCCGACCTCTCACGTTACCTCAAACCCCACGAGGTGGAGAAGGTGAAAGACGTGATGACCTTCAATGTGGTAAAGGTGACCTATGATGCCTATTGCGATATGATACCGCGACTCACCAACGAAGAGAAACAGCAGATACTCCTCTGGCTGAAAGAAGGTCGCGAACTGGCCATCGATGCAGAAAGTTCGAACAAGAAACACGAGACATTCAACAAATACAAGGGACGTATCAACAACTACCTCTCCCGTCACGGATACGACATCCAGAAGGAACGTGAACAGTGGGAAGAGCGCGTGAAGGCACGTGGAGGTAAGCTGTGAGCACGTCTCCCGAACGAATTCACCAAGTATGAGATACAAACTATCGACTCTATTGCTGACACTCAGTTTGTCGGTGTCGGCGCAAAATGGCGGCATGACCGCCACAAGCAACAGCTGTCATGCCATCATGACTGCCGTACCATTAGGTGCCACCCAATGGACAGGCGGACTCTGGGGAGAACGGTTCAACGTCTTCAGCCACACCTCCGTACAGAGTATGTGGGAGACCTGGCAGTCGAAAGAGGGAAAAGGGTTCAACAACTTCCTTATTGCCTCGGGCGAGATGCGCGGCGAACACCACGGTCCTCCCTTCCACGACGGCGACATGTATAAATGGCTGGAGGCAGTCGCTGCCGTCTATGCCATCACCCACGACCCGGAACTCGACCGAATCATGGACCGTTTCATCGGTTGCGTGGTCAAGTCGCAACGAGCCGACGGATATATCCATACCCCTGTCATCATCGCAGAACTCAACAAGCGGCTCGCCCGTGAAGAGAAAGACGGCGACGACACGGTGGTGGGCACGGCTGTAGGAACGAAGGACGACAGTGCTTTCGGCAACCGCCTCAACTTCGAGACCTACAACCTGGGCCACCTCATCACAGC
>CACXDY010000157.1 GCA_902766505.1 uncultured Prevotellaceae bacterium | reverse complement strand
TCCAAGATTGACGATGACACCTATCAGGTACAGGTTGTTTCTTGGTATGACAACGAGAACTCTTACACTTCACAGATGGTTCGCACCATCAAGTGCCTTGCTGAGCTCAAATAAAATAACTCTTTGATTAAATATTAGCCGTTCGGTGTTGCCGAACGGCTTTTTTTTGCTATTTTTGTAGCCGTAATGAGGCAGATGATTACCATTCTTGGACCCACCGCAAGCGGCAAAACTTCCCTGGCTGCGGCTCTTGCAGCAAAGACCGGGGCGGAGATTATCAGTGCGGACAGCCGACAGGTGTACCGGCGCATGGATATCGGGACGGGAAAAGACCTCGCCGACTATGTCGTGAATGGGGTTCAGGTGCCTTATCATCTGGTGGATATCTGTGAGCCTGGGACCAAGTACAACTTGTTCCAGTATCAGCAGGATTTCCTCGACGCCTATAACGACATCGTGGCGAGAGGTAAACCCGTGGTGCTCTGTGGCGGCACAGGGCTGTATATCGAAGCGGTGCTGAAAGGTTACCAGTTGTCGCCTGTCCCTCAAAACGATGAGTTGAGGCAGCAATTGGCCGGCAAGACGCTCGATGAACTGACTAAAATTCTTGTCGACCTGAAAAACCGGAACCACTCCAATATGCACAACCGCACGGATGTCGACTCACCGCAAAGAGCCATCAGGGCCATCGAGATTGAAACCTACAATTTGAAGACACCACTCGCCGACCGGTATGTGCCGCCTGTGGACTCTCTGGTCATCGGGGTGGACATCTCGAGGGAAGAACGGCGGAAACGCATCTCACAACGGTTGAAGGACAGACTCGACGGCGGCATGGTGGAGGAGGTAAGGCGGTTGGTCGAGGAGGGAATCCCACCCGAAAACCTGATTTACTACGGACTGGAATACAGGTACGTCACGGAGTATGTGATAGGGAAAATCAGTTACGATGAAATGTTCTCCCAACTTGAGATTGCCATCCACCAATTCGCCAAGAGACAGATGACTTGGTTCAGGGGGATGGAGAAAAGGGGAACGGAGATTCACTGGGTCGATGCCTCGTTGCCTGTCGACCAAAAGGTGGCGCTCATCTTAGACCTATGGAAATGATACCAACGATAATACAATAAACTTATGTCTGTTGATAAAAACAAATGGGGAATTCTGTTCTGCCCGAAAAGCGGGGCGTTGAGACCGCAGGCCAAATGGGAGAAAGTGGAACGATGTCTCAAGGAAAGAGGCGTCCTGTATGATTTCGTGCAAAGCGAGAATTCCAACAGCGTGGAAAGACTCGTGAAGATGATGATCAACAATGGATACAAAACCATCGTCATCGTCGGAGGCGACTCCGCGCTCAACGAAGCCGTGAACTGTCTGATGCAACTCCCTCAGGAGAAAAGGGACGGGGTGGACCTCGGTGTCATTCCCAACGGACTGATGAACGACTTCGCCCACTTCTGGGATATCAAGGACAACGACGTGGAGAATGCCGTCGACATGATTATCAACCACCGCGTCAGAAGGGTAGACCTGGGATGCATACGCTATACCAATGACAAAAACGAGAAATGCCACCGTTATTTCCTCAACTGTCTGTGCATCGGACTGTTGGCTTCTGTCATACGGCAGAGAAGGCGCACCTCAGGGTCTTTCGGGTGGCGGAAACTGGCCTTCATCCCTTCATCGCTGCTCATGATTTTCCAAAGACTGGAATATAAAATGAAACTACGCATTGATACGGATGTCATCGACCGAAAGGTGATGACCGTATGTATAGGCAATGCACAGGGATACGGATTCACACCAAGTGCCGTTCCCTATAACGGACAACTCGATGTGTCCGTGGTATATCACCCCGAGGTAGCCCAACTCATCGAGGGATTCTATCTGCTGTATAGCGGAAAGATTCTCAACCACAAAAGCGTGCATCCTTACCGTACGAAGGAGGTCGTCGTCGAGAAGGCCGAAAGGGCGCTCGTCGGCATCGACGGAAGGGTGATGAATACCCCCGTGGGTGAATTCAAAGTATGCGTGGAACAGGAGGTCATCAATTTCATTATACCCTGAAATGCAGGGGAAATGAAAAAATGACGCTTTTTTCTTTGCATATCAAGTAAAAATTACTACCTTTGAGGAAATTTAACGGCAGGTGCTGTTTGGGCGCCTGCACGATACAGTAAATCTGATACGTCACATTACACCTTAATAGAACAAGCTATGAGTTATCTACGATTAGAAAAGGCACTGATGACCAACTTGGAGGAATCACTGCCCCGTGAACTGTTGAGAACCAACAGGTCCGGAGCATATTCTTGTTCTACAATTGTCGACTGTAACACCAGAAAGTATCATGGACTGCTCGTCGTTCCCATTCCGGAACTCGACGATGAGAACCATGTGCTGCTTTCATCTCTGGATGCTACCGTCATTCAGCATGGGGCTGAATTCAATTTGGGACTCCATAAGTATCAGGGCAACAATTACAGCCCCAAAGGGCACAAGTACATTCGTGAGTTCGACTGCGATAAGGTTCCTACCACGCTCTACAGAGTCGGTGGAGTCTTACTCAAGAAAGAAGTGGTCTTCCAGCACTATGAAGACAGAATCCTCATCAGGTATACCCTCGTTGACGCGCATTCCGAGACTACCTTGAGATTCAGACCTTTCCTCGCTTTCAGAAGCGTGAGGGCTTTTACGCATGAGAACTATACGGCAAGCAGGGACTATACACCTGTTGACAATGGTATCAAAACATGCATGTATGCAGGATATCCTGACCTGTACATGCAGTTCAGCAAAAAGAACGAGTTCATCTTCCAGCCCGACTGGTATAGAGGCATAGAGTATCCGAAAGAACAGGAAAGAGGATATGCTTCCAACGAGGACCTCTACGTTCCCGGCTATTTCGAGATGAAAATCAAGAAAGGTGAGAGCATCATCTTCGCTGCTTCTACTTCGAAAATCAGGTCGACGACACTGAAGAAACTCTTTGAGACCGAGGTGGAGGAGAGAAATCCCCGCGACAACTTCTTCCACTGTCTGGTCAATGCCGCACATCAGTTCCACAAGAGAATGCCCAACGACGACAGGTATCTGCTTGCTGGATATCCTTGGTTTAAGGTCAGGGCACGCGACACCTTTATCTCGCTGCCGGGACTGACATTGGCCATCGAGGAGCAAGACTACTTCGAATTGGTCATGCAGACTGCTGAGCGCGAACTCAGGGCTTTCATGAAGGGCGAGGAAATCAAGGGACAAATCTACGAAATGGATATGCCCGATGTGCCGCTGTGGGCCATCTGGTCTGTGCAACAGTATGCCAAGGAATGTGGCCGCGAGAAATGCTTCAAGATGTATGGTCAACTCGTCGACGACATCATCGATTACATCCTGGAAGACGGTCATCCCAACATGATGCTGGAGGATAACGGACTCCTGCGCATCGAGGGAAGGGAGAGGGCAATGACATGGATGAACTCTACCGCCAACGGAAAACCCGTGGTGCCAAGGTCAGGATTCGTCGTGGAATTCAATGCCCTTTGGTATAATGCCCTGCGTTTCGCCGCTTCCATGGCGGCCGAGAAAGGCGCTGCCGAGAGAGCAGAGAAACTGGAAGCCATGGCCGAGAAAACCAAAGTGGCTTTCGTCGACACCTTCCTGAATGAATATGGATATCTCTATGACTATGTCGACGGCAATATGATTGACTGGAGCGTGAGACCCAACATGATTTTTGCCGTGGCGCTGGACTATTCTCCATTGTCACAACAGCAGAAGAAAGGCGTGCTCGATGTCTGTACAAGAGAACTGCTCACTCCGAAGGGACTCCGGTCGCTCTCTCCAAAGAGCGGAGGATACAACCCCATGTATGTGGGACCTCAGACTCAGCGTGACTATGCCTACCATCAGGGAACGGCCTGGCCATGGCTCGGCGGATTCTACATGGAGGCGTGCCTGAAACTATACAAACGCACAAGACTTAGTTTCATCGAAAGGCAAATGGTGGGATATGAGGAAGAAATGGATTACCACTGCCTGGGCACCATCAGCGAACTCTTCGACGGCAACCCGCCGTTCCTGGGAAGAGGAGCGATGTCCTTCGCTATGAATGTGGCTGAAATCCTCAGAACACTGAATATGCTCGAATCATACAACTATTCTAAATAAGGAGGACGCTATATGAAAGTATTAATGTTTGGTTGGGAGTATCCTCCTCATGTATTTGGTGGCCTGGCCACAGCCAATTATGGTATTTCCGAGGGACTGCACGCTCAGGGAGATATGGATATCACGCTGTGCTTGCCAAAACCTTTTGGAGATGAAGACACAAATGCTTGCAAAATCGTAGGTATGTGCGCCGTTCCTATCGCATGGCGCGATGTGGATTACGACTATGTCAAAAGCAGAATCGGCAATATCATGGACCCCGAGTATTACTACAAACTGCGGGAGCATATCTATGCCGACTTCAACTATATGCATGTCAACGACCTCGGTTGTATGGAGTTTGCCGGTGGCTATCCCAAAAACCTGCACGAGGAAATCAACAACTATTCGGTCATTGCTGGAGTGGTGGCCAGAACAGAGGAGTTTGATATCATCCATGCACACGACTGGCTGACTTATCCCGCCGGTATTCATGCGAAGAAGGTGAGTGGAAAACCACTTTGCATCCACGTGCATGCCACCGACTTCGACAGAAGCCGTGGAAAGGTGAATCCTACCGTCTATTCCATCGAAAAGGATGGTATGGATAATGCCGACTGTATCATGTGCGTGTCGGAACTGACAAGGAGAACGGTCATCAATCACTATTTCCAAGACCCCAAAAAGGTCTTTACAGTGCATAATGCCGTCTATCCTCTCCGACAGGAGTTGCAGGACATTCCAAGACCCGACCACACCGGTAAGGAAAAGGTCGTCACATTCCTGGGACGTATCACCATGCAGAAGGGACCGGAGTATTTCGTCGAGACTGCCAACATGGTGCTGCACAGAACGAAAAATGTCAGATTCTGTATGGCCGGTTCGGGAGATATGATGGATGCCATGATTCAACTCGCTGCAGAGAGAGGCATTGCCGACAGATTCCATTTCCCGGGATTCATGAGGGGAAAACAAGTATATGAGTGCCTGAAGGACTCCGATGTTTATGTGATGCCTTCGGTGAGTGAGCCGTTCGGTATCTCCCCGCTCGAGGCTATGCAATGCGGGACACCATCCATCATCTCATGGCAGAGTGGATGCGCCGAAATTCTGCACAACTGTATCAAGGTCGACTATTGGGATATTCATGCCTTAGCCGATGCCATCTACTCCATTTGTCATAACGACAGCCTTTTCCATTACCTCCAGGATGAGGGCAAGCGCGAGGTCGACCAAATCACTTGGGAGAAAGTGGGACGCTGGATAAAGGAACTTTACATTCGCACACTCAACAAGTAACTTAACAATTTAGCAAAATGAAAACTATCTGCTTATATTTTGAGATACACCAAATCATTCATCTCAAACGATATCGTTTCTTTGACATCGGTACCGATCACTATTACTACGATGACTACGAGAACGAACGTTCCATCACTGACATCGCCAACCGTTCATACATGCCGGCGCTGAATGCCATCCAGGAGATGATAGCCCAAAATGGAGATTATTTCAAAGTGGCCTTCTCTCTCTCGGGTACAGGAATTGAGCAACTCGAAATGCATGCTCCGCAAGTGCTGGAGAAATTGCAGGAACTCAATGCCACCGGATGTGTGGAATTCCTTGCCGAACCCTACTCACATGGACTGTCAGCACTCATCAATGAGGCTTCTTTCGCACAGGATGTGAAAAAGCAGTGCGTGAAAATCAAGGAGTATTTCGGACAGGAGCCCAAAGTGCTGCGCAACTCTTCTCTCATATACAGTGATGATATCGGTGGACAGGCTGCCGCCATGGGATTCAAGGGTATGCTCACCGAAGGCGCACGCCACGTGCTGGGTTGGAAATCTCCCCACTATGTCTATAATTGCGCCATTGCACCCAACCTCAAACTGTTGCTCCGCGATGTCACACTGAGTGATGACATCTCGCTGAGATTCAACAACAGTGAGTGGGAGGGATATCCACTCTTCGCCGACAACTATGTCGAGAGAATAGCCAATTTCCCGGAGGAGGAGCAAATCATCAACATCTTCATGGAACTGTCGGCTCTCGGAATCGCTCAGCCCTTGTCGAGCAATATCCTGGAGTTCCTCAAGGCTATTCCGGCTTGTGCCAAGGCTAAGGGCATCACCTTCTCCACACCGACGGAGATTTGCCAGAAGATGAAGAGTGTGGGCAATCTGGACGTGCCCGACACACTCTCTTGGGTCGACGAGGAAAGAGATGTCAGTTGCTGGTTGGGCAACCCGATGCAGAGAGAGGCTTTCAACAAACTTTACAGTGTGGCCGACAGACTTAGAATCGCCCGTGACCCCAGACTGCTGCAAGACTGGGATTACCTGCAGGCTTCCAACAACTTCAGGTTCATGACCACGAAGCCCTCGAATGTGGGATTGGATAGAGGCATCTACACCACTCCGTTCGACGCCTTCACCAACTACATGAATATCCTTGGCGATTTCATCAACAGAGTCAACAACCTCTATCCTGACTCCATCGACAACGATGAACTGGATGCCCTCCTGACAACCATCAAGAACCAGGGTGATGAGATTGAGATGAAGAACAAGGAAATCTCAAGACTGCAGGCCAAGGTGGAGAAGATGCAGAAGGAAGAGGATAAACTGAAGGCTAAACTCGACAAAGTCAAGGCTGCTCCTGAGAAGAAGGCAACACGCACCACCAAGAAAAAGGAAGAATAAACCAAATGGTTCATCCATAACGCAAAAGGCTCCCTGCAGGGGGCCTTTTGTGTTTGGTATGATTAGTCCTGTAATTTGAGTTCCCCCGCACTCTGATGCGGAGGCCTTTTGTTTCGCATGAAGTCGCCGGAATTATTCCACGATGGCATTCCAGCCGCCACCGGGGGCAAGTTTCACGGTGATGTTGCTGCCGCCCTCCAGGGTGGTGGTGTAATGGCGGTAGTCGGTGGCGTCGCGGTCGGCATTGATGCCGTCGCAGAAGATTTCTGCCTTGTGCTTGCCTGTGCCCAACATGTCCAAGTTGATGACAATGTCACGCCCTGTCCAGTTGGTCATGGCAGAGATATACCATTTGTTGCCCTTTTGACGGGCTATCACGGCGTATTCTCCCAACTCTCCGCCCAATGCTTTTGACTGGTCGAAAACAGTGGGAATCTGCGCGATGAAGTCGGTGGTCTCCTGCTCTTTCATATATTTCGTGGGGGAGTCGGCCAACATCTGGAGGGGAGCGTCGTAGATGACGTACATGGCCACCTGGTGGGCACGTGTGCCTTGGCTCATGGGATGGTTGTTGTTGCCGAAGAAACAGTCGCGCGTAGCATTGACCATGGCGCCGGGAGTATAGTCGAGCGGACCAACCAGCATGCGGAGATAAGGGATGGTCACGTCGTAACGGGGCTGGTCGTGCACGGGACCTTTGCTGTCACGCGGTTCCCATTTGGAGTTCTCCAAGCCTTTCACTCCCTCAAAATTCAGGATGTTGGGATAGGCATATTGGATGCCTGTCGGACGGTAGCCATGGAAGTCGAGCAGCAGATGATGGCGGGCGGCGCACTCGGCGATTTGCCAGGCGGAGCGTTGCACATTTTGGTCATCGCGGTCGAAAAAGTCGACTTTGAAACCTGCCACACCCATGTCGGCATAGTGCTTGAACGCACCTTCCATGTCGTGGATGCTGTTGCGCCAACTTGACCACAGGATAATCCGCACTCCGCGCTCTTTGGCGTAGGACAGGAGTGCCGGGATATCGATGTCAGGATTAAGGCCCTCAGTCAGTGACTCTTCTGAACTCCAGCCCTCATCGATGATGATATACTCCAAATGGTTCTTGGAGGCAAAGTCGATGTAGTATTTGTAGGTCGCGGTGTTCATGCCGGCACGGAAATCTACACCGGTGACATTGGTGTTGTTCCACCAGTCCCATGCCACCTTGCCGGGACGTATCCAAGAGGTGTCGCTCAGGCGGCATTTCGGACCATATCTGCGGGAGATGTCATTGGTGAGTAAATCGGCGTCGTTTTCTGTCACACTGACGATGCGCCACGGCATTTCCGTCTTTTTGTTGATTTTGGCGATATAGTCGGCACGGCGTGTAGGCAGCAGATTCAGACGGGCATAACCGTCGTTTTTTTCCTCCAGCACATAGGGCGCAAAGGCTGCACGCAGACCATGCTTGCCGTTCTTCAGAAGAAACATGCCGGGATAATCTACCACGGAGGCATCGTGGATAACGGCCAATTTGCCGTCGGGCAAACGTACGGCAAGCGGGTTGATGGCAAGGGAGTCTTTGAACATCTCCGACAAACGCTGCTCGTCATAGTAACTCTCGAAAGAGTAGGTCCATCGTTCACCCGCACGGTTGTCATTGATGTAGGGAATGAACGCTGGGTAGTCGCCGGCAAAATTCCACTCCGCAATTTCCTCCCCGACGTTGATTTCCTTGGCCGACAGACTTTGGATGCGGTAGGCGGCGGCTTGGTCTTCTACACGGAATTCCACACCGAACGAACCATTGGTGAGCATGGCCGAACAGCCCTTTTGTTTGGCTTTCATTCCCTTAAAATGGCCATTGATACCGATTTCTGACTCAGTAAGGACTTGGGTTCCGTCATAACTGACTTCCCATGTCAGACGGTCTTTGTTGCAGTGTATCGTGACTGACATCTTGCCGTTGGGAGATTTGACCAACACATCCTTGGCAGAGAGGACCGGACACGAGAGAAGGAGGATGAGGAGGAGTTTGCAGAACTTGTTCATTTTACTATGATTTTTTTGTTTCCTATGATATAAATGCCTTTGGGCAACGACTCGATGTCAGTGGCATTGGCATTGTGCATAATCTGACGGCCGTCGAGTGAGTACACATTCTTGGCATTGGCACTCGTTACGGGTGTTTGGCGGATATCATCTGTATAGGCATGGAGAGTCAGAATGAGAACGGCCTGGGCGTCCTTCACCACCAAGTCGGCCTGATGGGTGGCGGGTGTGGCGAGGTTCACGCTGTGGGTCACATTGGCTCCGCCCGAGCGGGAGGGAAGCACATAGTCGGTACTATTGAAGACATTCGTTCCGAATCGCTCGATGTAGGCCGTGCTGCTGTCATCATTGCTGTATCCCTGGAAATCCACCTTGTTGATGACAATTCCGTCGGGGATGTTGATTTTGTAGGTGGTGTTGCGCGAAAACTTGATGCCTTTCATGCCACAGCCCGAACCCTCTGCATAACTCTTGCCCGAGACGGTGATGCTGAAACCATTGCTGAATGTCCAATCACCATTGGAGGTGTTGGGAGAAATCTCATAACTCGTCTGTTCGGGGGTGGCACTCTCGTTGATGATGCTGCCGCCCTGGATGCCTCCCTCATATTGTGCCGTGGTGATGGTTTCCACCAAGGAGTTGAGATAGTTCTCCAGATTGGTGTAACCATCGGCTCCGACGATGATGCCGTCGTTGGCATCATTGGGGTTCAGGGAGTGGCTGGTCTCCCATGCATCGGGCATACCGTCGCCATCCGTGTCTACGGGTGCTTCCAGACTGTTGAGAGTCGGCCAGGCGCTCCAGTTTTCATCGGCATCGGCGGGCCGGTTGTCTTCCTGTGAGTCGATGATGCCGGGGTGATTGCCGGCTCCGGTATAGGTGGCAAGACCCTCACGGGTGTCTCTCACCATCAGTTCATCATAACTGTCGCGGTGGAGTGATGCTCCGGCATAGGCCAGCACTTTCTCATAGGCTTGCTCCGCACTGTGTGTGGTGGTGAGGATGTAGTCGATGGGGGCTCTTAGCCGGATGGAGTCTTTGACTGCGTCGTTGTAGAGTCCGTCGTTGTTGTCGGCAGTGATTTGGTTGTACATGCCGTAGGTCCAGTTGTCGTTGGTCACATCGGCCCATTTTGAATTGACATTGCCGTCAACAAAGTATTTTCCCCAGACGTGCAGGGTGGGGGCGTAGTCGGGATAACTGGTGATATACGAACTGGTGCGGATACCTACACAGGCGATGCGCTTCTGTTTGTAGTTGCCAATCTTGTTGGTGCCTGGTCCTGGCTTGTAATAGTTGTTCACGATGTTCACGTTCATGGCTTCTCCGCCGTAGCAGCCGTTTCCGCAATAGTTGTAGAGCACGTTGTTGCGCATGTCCATGCGCTCGTCTAACTGAGTGGTGTAGCGCGGACCTAAGCGGGGGACGCGGCTCTCATGGTGAGCCATCAGGTTGTGGTGAAAGGATGCACCGCTGCCACCCCAGTTGCCGCCATAGCCGTGGGAACCCTTGGAGTGGCCGGCATCCTGAAGGCTTTGCGATACCAGGCACCACTGCACGGTGGTGTTCTTGTTGCCGCAGAACGACAGGCATTCATCGATGCTCCAACTGACGGAGCAGTGGTCAACAATGATGTCGGCATGGTCTAAACTGCCCAAGGCATCCCATCCGTCGGCACCGTTGACTGTCACATTCTTGTTGCCGAGACGGAAACGCATATAACGGACAATCACGTTGTTGGAACCGATGGAAACGGGGTAGTCGGCCACGCAGATGCCGTCGCCGGGAGCCGTCTGGCCGGCGATGGTTACATTGCCCTTGTTGATGCTGAGGGACGATTTAAGATGGATGGTACCGGAGACATCGAAGACGATGGTCTTCACGCCGTTCTGGCTGAGTGCCCAGCGGAGGGAACCCGTACCGCTGTCATTCAAGTTGGTCACATGGTAAACCTTACCTCCACGGCCACCAGTGACATAGCGGCCGAAACCCTCGGCACCGGGGAAGGCAGGCGTCTTCTCCTGGGCAAGAGAAGGCACCATGATGACACATGACAAGATAGTTGTAAGTAGTTTGCTGATTGTTTTCATGTTACTTGGTAGAGGTCTTTTTAACATCAGGCACGCACCGTGGAGTGCGTGCCTGATAGTAGGATAAACAAATTGTCGGAGAATTAGTACCAACGTGGGTCACCTGGCTTGGCCTTGGTGCCGCCCAGTTCATTGGTGACAATCTGGAAGTTGCTCTTCAGTGCATCCTTGAAGGTCTCATAGGTGTTGCTGCTGAGTTGAATTCCAGGGAATGCGGCCTTGGGCGACGGGTCTTCTTCTGAGACTGGTGACCAGATGACATCACTGGTGTAGTAGATGTCGCTGCATTCGGGCTGCAGGTTGCCGCTCCATCCTGTGATGCCCGTGGTTACCGGACTTCCCGTATTGCGGCCGTTGAGTCCAATCAGACAGTTCTTGAAGACGAACTTGTCGGTGAATGAATCCCAGTTGCTGGATTTGAAGTCGAAGAACGGCTTGTTGTCTGCAATGGTGTACACAAATGTACAGTTCTCAACAACGAGGGAGTTGGGCTGCAAACCTTTGGTGTTCACACAAATCTTCTCGGCATTCGATACGGTCGAGTTGGTGATGATGACATTCTTGATGCTGGCTTTAGCATTGTCGGCATTGGTCAGGCCATAACCACTGATGGAGTCGATGATACAGTTGCTTATCACGACACTGTCGATAGAGGCGGCAGTCTGAATACGGCATACACCGCGCTTGTACTTGATAGAACTGTTGAGGAATTTGATGCTGCCGATGTTGCCGTCCGACTGGTTGAAGTTGAAGACATAGGTGGCTCCGTAATGGTCGCCGTCGGTGCGGGGCTTGTTCTCGGTGTCGGTGAAGGCCACTTTGTCGAAGACAACGCCGCCGACATAGGAACTGCCTGCCACACGGAAGTTACCCTCAACTCCCAATTGGGCCTCGCCGGCAAGACTCAGGCCTGTCACGAAGGTGATGACACCGGTGGTGGCGGGCAACTCTATCGTGGAAATACGGTAGCGGGTGCCGCCCTCAAGCACGATGGTGAGGTCCTTGTCCTGATATTGTGTCTTAATCAGCGAGTCGAGTGTGTTGGCAAAACCTGAGGAGGAACCGGTGGAGAACCATTTCCAGGCGGTGTCCTCATCCAAACCGCGGAGGTCGACAATCTCGCCCGTGAATTTCTCGCCGGCAACGGTGCTGAAACGCTTCTTGCCTTTGTATTCACCGTTTGAGTATGCCTCCACACGGTAACTGGTCTTCGGCTTCAGGTTATAGACCACCTTCTGAAGGGCATTGTTGTCCTCTGCTGTCACGGCTACTTCAGTGACCAGGGAGTCGTTGCTCTCCTGAATCACGCGGAGCATGTCATAAACGGCATTCTCTGTCCAGCGGATGCGGGCGGCGATATCGATGATATCGGTGGCCTGCAGGTTGGACAGACTGGTGGGGTAGTCCAACGAGGTCGTCGTCATTGTAAATGGCTTCGACTGAAGATTCGTACCGGTGTTCTGGGCGATAATGCTGATGTTGTACTCCTTGTCGTATTGCAGACGGTCGAAACGATAGAAGGTGGTATCGGTGCTTTCCTCACGCGTGTCGCTGCCGTCATTGGCTTCTATTTTCACAACATACTTGTTGGCACTGGCATAATTGTCCCAGTTGATAATCATATAGGGATAATTGTCGGCGTCCAAGCCGTGCACGATGTTGTCATTGTCGATAACAGGACGGAAAAGACCATCCATGGCGGGCAATTCATCTTCGCTGCAACTGGCAAGGAATCCAAGGCTTGTGGTCACTGCCGTGAAAAACAGTATCAATTGAAATATCTTTTTCATATTGCTTGTAGATATTAATAGTTTTCTTTAACGATTTTGGCCACTTCGGCGTTGATGCCCTCACCGGTATTGTTGTCCAGAATGCCGTAGCCGTCGTTCGACAGGACATCGCTGGCATTGAGGGTAGTCACGCTGATGGGGAGAAGGAACGGAACGATACCATTGCCCTTGAGTGCACCGTTGGCATAACCACGGTACAGACGTGTGGCATAGTCGCTGGCCTGATAGGAGTCGGTACGGGTGACGCCTGACTCTGCTCCCGGCTCCACTGTGATGGTGACAGAGGAGGGCGCTGTTCCCAATACGTAGGTCGTAACACCGGTGTTGGCGTCTTTGGTCTTCGTACAGGAGGCATAACTGGTGCCATTATAAGAATAGGTGGACACGCGCTTGATGAGTTGGGTTCCCCAGCGGCTGCGATAGGTGGAACTTCCCACCACTTCCTGATACATCCAGCCGTCGGCTTCCATCGTGGCATCGTCGACTTCCGGACGGTATTTGGGGCTGTACCATTGCAGGTCGGCCTTCGTGTTGGTGGTGCCTACACGCTTCCACCACAGTTTGTCGGCGTATTTCACGTAGTCTGCTGCCTCGGGATAGGCTGCCTGAACTTCGGGAAGGGCAAGCAGGTCCTCATAGGTGGAGATACCCCAGCAAAGCATGGTGCGCATAGCCTGCTCAATCTTCTGGGCGTAGAGATTCCAACGGATAAGGTCGAAACGACGGAGACCCTCGCCGCCAAACTCCCATGCACGCTCATCAACGATAGCATTGAAGAATGCTTCCTTGCTGGTGAGGTTGGCAATGTATTCGGTGACGTCTTGTGAGTAGGTGGGACTTTGGTTGAACGCACGGGCGCGTACCTGTGTCAGCGCTTCCTTGGCAAGGGCGGTCGGACCATTGAGTTCGTTCTCTGCCTCGGCCAACATCAGCAGGATGTCGGAGTAACGCATAAGGGGATAGTTGATACCGGTACCCTTACTTGAAGAACTGCCAAGGTCCTTGGTGGCCAGATAACGGTCCCATTTGCCTATACCCATACCTGTAGCCTCGGTCGGGTAGACAATGTCGGCCTGATGCTGCCATTTGCCGCAGGTGACATCGCGGCGCTGGTCGTAATCGCCAAACGACAGATAATAGGAGGGGGTCAAACCTACCTGGTTGGTGGTGTTGCCATTGGAACTGCTTCCATTGGTTACGCCGATGCTCCATCCTACATCTCCACCCATCGACTCTACAAAGGCAATCTCATAGAGTATCTCGGCATTGTTCTCGCATACGTAGGAGTTCTCGTTGGCAAATGGGGTGTTGAAGTCTGGATACAGGGAGCGGGGCTTCAACTGGATGAGTTTCTGGCAGTAATCTTTGGCCATCTGTACATACTCTGTATGCGTGGCGGCAGTTACTTGCTGACCGCTGAGGTTGGTATAGGTCACCTTCAGACTGTCGTTGCTCAAATCTAGATAGTCGTCAGCACGCTTCATCTCGTTGTTGTAGGTCTTGGCATAACCTGCGCGGAACAGGGCGAGACGGGCAATCATACCGATGGCAAAGTCGCGGTTCATGCGCTCGATGCCGCCTGAGTTGGTGTCTGAGAACTTCATGTGGGGCTCGATGTCTACCAATTGCTGGAGAATGCGGCTGTAGACAACGAATTTGTCGGTACGTGGCTTGTCAAGTTCACCACCCCACTTCGAGGCCTTGTCATAGTAGGGAACATCACCCCAAAGACCACACATCAGATAGTAACGGAAGGCCTTGATACAAACGGCTTCACCTTTCATCTGCTGCATCTCATCCGTATTGCCTGCGGCACTGGCGTTGATGCCCTCGATGATTTGGTTGGCACGGTCGATGGCCTGGAGGTTGTGGTTCCACATGTTGGTCATGTCGGCAAAACCTGTGATGGCAGAGGGCTGAAGTGACCAAACGGCACGACGGTCGCTGCTCGGTACACCGGCACTCGGTGCACTGGCCTCCACGTCGGTGTTCTGCATGTACACACCGCACATACGGGAGGTGTAGGAGTCTTGCCCAAACAAATTGTATGCACCGTAAAGAGCCTGGAGTGTGTACTCTGGACTTGCGAAGACGGTTACATCGTCAATCTGAGACGGAGATTCTACGTCTAACACATCACTGCAGGATGACAAAGACATGGCTCCGATAGCTGCTATGGCTATATATTTATTGTAAAGTTTCATATTTCTTGTTTGCTTAAATCCTTGTTCGAATGACTTACAGTGAGAGGTTTAAACCGAAAGTGAAGGCACGGCTCTTCGGGTAGGAGGAGTAGTCGATACCTGGAGTAAGGCCTGAGTAGCTGCTGTTGCGGGAATAGGAGCTGACTTCTGGGTCGTAGCCTGAGTAGTTGGTGAGGCAGAACAGGTTGCTGCCAGTCACATAGAGGCGTAAACGCTGAACACCAAATTTCTTCGTGAGGTTCTGCGGGAGGGTATAACCGATGGTCACACTCTGCAAACGGAGGAAGGAGGCGTCTTCCATTGCCCAGTCTGTCGGCAGGACGACGGCGCTTCCAAACGAATAGGGACTCCAGTATTCCTTGGCGGGTTGACCATTGCCACCTTCGTTGAAGAACTTGAGGTCCTCAAGGCTGGTCAGAAGGGTTCCGTCGTTGGGGTTCATATAGGAGTAACTGTTCGACTGACTCATGATATTGAGCATGTTGGGATAGGTTCCCGAACGGTATTGCTGGGATGCGGCAATCTTGTTGGCATTGTAGATGTCGTTGCCATAGGTAAAGGTGAAGTTGGCCGAGAAGTCAAAGTCATAGACCGTTCCGCTCAAACCGAAACCACCGGTGAAGTCGGCATTGGTGTCGCCGATGACGGTGATATCGTTGGCATCCACTACACCGTCGGGTACACCGTTAGGACCACTGATGTCCTGCAACTTGATGGTACCTGGACGAACGCCGATGGCACCGCCGAGAAGGGCGTTCTTCGGAGCACCTTCTTTTAATACATAGGTGTTGGTGGCGGCATTGTAACTCTCGAAGTCATCTGTTGTATAGTAGCCATTGGTTTTCCAACCATAGACAAGACCGATGGGGTCGCCTACACGGACAATATAGTCTTCCTGGTTGCGGTTGTCGGTTCCTGCCCAGCCTGAGGGGAAGGTCATCTGTGTCAGACCGTTGGCAATCTTCTCCACATTGGAGTTGTCGAAACCGATGTTGAAGTTGGCATTCAGTGAATAGTTCTTCTTCTGCAAGATGACGGCATTCAGGTTCAACTCAAGACCTTTGTTGCTGGTCTCTGCACAGTTTTCCCAAACGTATTTGTAGCCGGCAGCGGCGATGTCGTGGCGGATGAGCAGGTCGGTGGTGTTGTTCCAGTAGTACTCGATGCTACCGCTCAGACGCTCGTGGAAGAATCCGAAGTCGAGACCGATGTTACGGGTGGTGCGTTTCTCCCAGGTGATGTTCGGGTTGGCTATAATGTCGGAAGCGGAGAGGTCGGAATTGGACTGCTCGCCTACACCATAGCGCTTCGAGCCGCTGTTCAGGTTGTATAGTTGTGAATAGGTCGTGTTACCGATACGGTTGTTACCTACTTTACCGTAAGACAGACGAAGTTTCAAGTTGGAAAGCCAACTCTTTGTCTTCTCCATGAACGGCTCCTCGATGATACGCCAAGAGGCGGCTGCGGCGGGGAAGAAACCCCACTGATGACCATGAGCAAACTTGGAACTGCCGTCCTCACGGAAGGTGACGGTGAGCAGGTAACGGTCGTTGAAATCATAGTTGAATCGACCGAAGAAGGAGAGAAGGCGGACATCTGGTGATATGGTGCTCTCTGCTCTGAGGATTCCTCCGGTGCCCTGGCTGGCAAAGCGTGCAAAGACATCGTCGGGAGCCATGGCCTTGCTGTAGCGGGTGCCGTACATGTAGTTGTTGTCGGCCATCTGGTTGCGGTATTCCTGACCCACCATGATATTGATGCGGTGAATCTTGTTGATTTTCTTGTCGTAGTTCAGGTTGACACTCTCGCGGATGGTGCGGACATTGGCTTTCGTCCAGTCGGCCAGTGGAAGACCACCTACATAGGAGGCCTGGTTGGTGGTATGACCCCACCAGTTCTTTGTCTCGTTGAACTGATATTCATAACCTCCCTCGAGGTGTACTTTCAAACCCTTGATGATGGTCCAGTCGAGAGCGGCATTGAAACCGAATTTGCGGTTGTTGCGCTTACGCCAGTATTTCTTGGCTTGCTCTGCAAGGGTCATCTGGCTGTCCTGCCATTCCTCATATTCCTCGTCACTCATCTTGGAGAAGTCGGGGGTGATAAATTCCGACAGACCCTTTGTGGCTACAGAGGTAAGAGCCTGGGTGGTACGGATTTTATAGGTGTCACCCTGGGTTCCCTGACCATTGACAAGTTGGTCGCTCACATTGGCTTTCAGGTTGAACGACAATTTCTCGCTGATGTCATGGTTCAACTTGAACATGAATGCATAGCGGCTGAAATCATTGTCGGGCATAAGACCGCCATTGTAGTCATAGGTGCCGGAAAGGGAGAACTTGGTCTTGTCGGTACCGCCGGTCAAACCGATATTGTGGCTTTGCGACAAGACATTGGCGCCGAACATGTCGTCCTGCCAGTCGATAGCCTCGATGCTCTTGTAGAGGTAGAGGTCGTCGTAGACACCAAACTGCTTGTAGAACGAATTGAGTGAACTGGTGCCGCGAATCAAGGCATATTCGTAGTTCGACATCACATAGTCGTAGGTGTTCATCGGCTCAAGACGCTTGGACACCGTCTTGGTCTGAAGGAATCCGTTATAGGTAATCTGAGTCTTGCCGCTCTTGGCATTCTTCGTCGTGATAAGGATAACACCATTCGCACCCATCGAACCGTAAATGGCGGTCGAGGAGGCGTCTTTCAACACCGTGATGTCCTCAATGTCGTTGGGGGAGATGTCGGAGATGCTCTCGGTTTGGAAACCATCGACTACATAGAGTGGGCTGTTGTCACCAGTGATGGAGCCGCCGCCACGCACGCGGATGAGGATTTCGGCATCAGGCGAACCGTCGGTGGTGGTCACATGCACACCGGCCATCTTACCGGTCAGGGCCTCGCCGACATTGGGAACAGGAACTTTTGTCAATTCCTGACCTTTCACAGTGGATACCGAACCGGTAAGGTCTTTCTTACGGGCAGTACCATAACCAATCACGACAACCTCGTTCAGAGATGATGACTCGTCTTCAAGAACCAGATTAATCGTTGACCTTCCGTCTATCTGCAAGGTCTGTGTCTTCATACCGATGTATGAAATCGTGATAGACTTGCCTTTCACATTCTGCAAGGTGTAGTTTCCGTCCAAGTCGGTCACCACACCATTCTGCGTCCCGGTCTCCATGACCGTCGCGCCGATGACGGGCTCTCCACTTGAGTCGGTTACTGTGCCTTTGATAGTCTGCGCTGTCATGTTGCCCGCAAACATGATGAGAGCCAACATAAGCGCCAATCTAAAGATTTTCAATTTACCAGACATAGATTTTATTTTAGGTTGATTAATAAAAAGCTTTTGTAGCATTTGACTTGGTCAGGTAGTAGATAGTTCTTCGTGCAAAGATAATTAAAAATATTGAAAAACCATATAAAAAAGCAATGGCATGTGGCATTTTCATAAAAAAAAGCAGATTTCGAAGAGAAATCTGCTTTTTTAAGAATGATGTCTGACTGAATGTCAAACTTGAGTTGCCTTTAGAAAATACTGAAATTGGAGCGGCCCTCGTCGTTTGTGCCATCACCACTGACTCCTTGCTCATAGCCGTCGCTTACGGCAACGATCCCCATGATGCGGTCAGAACTGATTTCATACTGTTTGAGGGTTGGTGATTTGTAAATTTTCATAATCTGAAAGATTTAATGATGTTTTATTTGTTTTTATTTCACTACGATCTTCTTGCCATTGATGATGTAGACTCCCTTCTGGGTGCGGAGCACCTTCTGACCATTGAGGTTGTAGATATCGCTGCCACTCATGGCATCCATCAGGCGGGTGGCCTCTATGCCGTCAATGACCTCATCGCCGAAGATAAAGCCGACACCGGCTTCCGATGAGCCTACTTTCTTCATATAAGCACGGTAGGCGCGGAGCTTGTTGCCGCCGTTGGCCTTGACGAACTCACTCACTCCTGCTATCAGGTCACCCTCAACGATGGGGGAGGAGCCGTTCTCGAAGACGCTGTAGGTGCCTACGAAACTGTATTCGCTGTCGCTCACGGTCAGTTCGTCAGCAGCCACCACGGTCTTGTCGGTAAACGATGTGAGAGCCTTGTCGTTGTCGACGAATACGGCATACGGCGTGTTGGCATCGAGTGACTCTACTTCAGAGAAATGCAGGTAAATCATACCGTTGCGCTCCAATGTGCCGTCGTATTTGAGCACTTTGTCTGCACCAAGTTCCTCCTTGCTGGTGGAGAAGGGGAGAACAATGGTGTTCAGGCCCTTGAGCAGTTGACGGTCGGTTGTGATGGTGGTATACTCTCCAGGTGCAGGGGCTTCGGTGTCATAATCATTGACAGATGCCTCGGTGGCGGTTACCTCAAGGGAATAGGCCTCGCCGAGTCCACCCATTTCGTTGGCACTGCGGATGGTAATGACATCACCATCGGCTGCTTCCATGTCGAAGGAGGTGGTTCCGCTCTCTACCAAACCTACGAATACATCGTTGTTGAAGATGGCGTAGGCAATGGCGCCATCGACAGGACTCCATGTCAGTGTGCCGTTGGCATAAGTGGCGGCAGGTGCTTGTTTCTGGATGGTAAGACTGGCGGGATCCCATGCGTTGGCATTGTTCTTGAACATCTTGTCATACGTATAGGCATCTGCTTGCTCTGCAGTAAGGATGGTCTCAAACTGGCCTCCATAAGAACTGATGATATTGGATGCCGGTGTGATATTCTCTCCACTCTTGTTGACCGTTCCATACTCACCGAAGACCTTCGGGTCTCTGTTGTTCATGCCTTTTTGGGTCCAACGGGAGTTGACAAGTGTCTGTGCTGCATTGTCATCCAGCGTGGTGTTGAGATAGATGGCTATTGGGTCGTTCTGCCAGGTACGTCCGAAGTTCCAGTCGCCCTTTCCGTTGGCCAGGTCGACAACCTCGCAATTGTCAAACACATAGCCGAAATTGGTCGTGGTGGTTGGGGCCGTGATGGTACGTCCGCCTGTACCATTGAGAGAGCGAGGCTCAAGTGACAACTTGGTGTCAACGAAACGAATATCGCCACCGCCACAGATAAAGTCCACTGTACCGTGGATGTCGCAATTCTCCCAATACGACTGTTTGGTGTTCTGGCTGTAGTAAGTGTCCTGATAGGAGAGCATGGCCACATTCTTGAAGATGGCGCGGTCACCCTTATCTTGCATACAGACGGCACGTCCAGCTGAACCTGCGGAATAATAGTCGAGTGCGTTCTGCAGGGTGATATCCTGCATGTAGAGGTTCTGACCGGAGTTGAGCAGTGTGGCGGTCGTTCCAATACCTTCTGTGGAGACGTGTGGAGCGTTCTTGATGATGGTTCCCTCGGTGGATTGTCCGATGATGGAGATATTGTGTCCGCTGACTGCGGTAAGCACGGTCTGCTTCAGGTCGTATGTTCCGTCGGGAAGGAAGATGAATGAACGCTCGGCATCGCGTGAGCCGTTGTTGCCATTGACAACGTCCAGCACATCGATGAGACTGCTGGCATCGCCTGGCTTGACGAAATACCAGTTGCCGGCGCTTACATAGTTGGTCTCTGCAGTATTGACGATACGGATGCTGTGGATATAGATTTCACCTGATGACTCCACGTCAATATATAGTTTGCCGCCATTTCCTTCATATTGGATGGCGTTGATTTCTCCATCGCCTTCGGTAACGGCCGGGATGCGGTTGATTTCATTGCCGTCAGCATCTTTGAATACCAGTTTTGCATTGGCATCACCATATCTGCAGTTGGCTACGGATACATTGGCCTTGGTGCCGACGAGCAATTCGATGCGGTCTCCATTATGGAAAGCCCAACCATGCTGAACGTCATGCCAGTATCCTGAACCTACGGGTACGAATGCCTCATGGTCCTCCGGGTAGAAGAGCTTGTTGGTCAAATCGAAGTTGTACTTCTTGAATGGACTTGGCTCCTCGATTTCTGTGGCCACGGCGTAGAGCGTCATATTGCCGGTAACGATATCGTTGACGGTGTATTTTTGTCCGTAGGTGGTCTTGACGAACCAGCCGCGTACTTTGTATCCCTCCTCTGCCTTGGCAGTGTTGAAGTCAATCTCGAAGGTACCGATTGGTGCGTCTTTCTCCACTTTCTGCGTGCCCATGGTAGAACCGTCGGTGTCGATATAGGTCAGTGTGAAGTCGGGCTTCTGCACGAAGTTGGCTACATAGTTGATGGTGATGGAACCGAGTTGTACGGGAATCGTCACGTCGCACTTCGTGGCATCGCCGGCATAAGTAATCTCACCAATCTCTCCCATTGAGGCGGTCACCTCCGAAATCGGGTTCGTGGCGGATATCATTTCCTCTGACTTTGACAGTTCGATGGTGGCTGTGTATTGATCTCCATCAGCGGAGAAAATGTCGTCTGCATAATATTTGACTCCATTGGCTGTGAATGCCTCGAGCATGGGAACCTCTACTTCTTGTCCGTTAAGCAGACCAGTAATGACAATGTCGGCAAAGCCGATTTGCTTGCCGTTCTGGAGATGATATAGATTGATCTGCAATCCACATACACCTTCGCCAGGTGTGGCGCCTTCCACGTCGTATGACAAATCGCTGAACAACTTTCCTTCCTCGTCAGCATTTTGAGGCTTGTCTCCGTTGTTTCTGTTGGGTTTCACCTCTTTGGCCAGGATGACGGTTGTACCATCAGGATTGAGCCAGGCTATATCAAGCAAACCATTATCGGTGCCGAAGCGTGTGGTCTTGAGTGCCACTTTCGTCGGAGTGAATGACAATCCATATTTGGGTTGGATAAGGAACTTGATGGCATTGGTCTCATCTGGACTGTTGTTCTGTGACACTGGGTCAAATCTTGTCTCGCTGAAACCTGCTCCACTGTTTGCGTCTTTCAGCACCAGTCCTTCTCCATACACGACCTTGCTGCTGATGAAATAGTCTGCTGCATCGCCGAAATCAGCCTTCTGGCCCTCTGTGCCGAGGTTGAATGGGAAGGTGGCTGTTGCGGCTACGTTCTCCAAGGTTGGCTTGGCCTGTTGACCTTTCTGCAGCACTTGGACACTATAGATGTAGTTGCCGCCTGCCGTGGCTGTCACTTCCACAAAGCCGGCGCTTACTTCCGCTGCGGTAGCTTTATGGGCAACGATGTTCTCCTCACCATTCTCCTCGCTACCAACAGCGAAATGACAATAGTTGGGGTACCCTTCCACGGTCACCATGTCCTCATTGGATTTCACGGGTACTTTGAGGATGGTGCCTGGGTTCATCTGGGCATTGTCGCGGCCCACACAATAGAGTTTTCCGTTTGTGGCATCGACAGTCATGAAAATGCCTTCCACGTTGGACTCAACCTGGGCTACAATTCCTTGGTAGTTGGTGCTTTCCTGAATGCCGGCAGGAATGTCGTTCTTGAAATCCCATATGGCTGTCACATCCTCTACTACTGCTGAGGCATCCTTCTGTTGAACAACGGTGACACAGTAAATGTAGTTGTTGCCTGCCGTGGCTGTCACTTCCACAAAGCCGGCTCTTACTTCGGCAGCGGTGGCTGTATGGTTAACGATGCTCTCCTCACCATTCTCCTGGCTACCAACAGCGAAATGACAGTAGTTGGGATAGCCTTCCACGGTTACTATGTCCTCATTGGAGGTCACAGGTACTTTAAGGATAGTGCCTGGGTTCATTTGGGCATTGTCGCGCCCAACGCAATACAATTTGCCACTGGTGGCGTCAACGTGCATGAAAATGCCGGGCACATCTGACTCGATGTCGGCTTCCACTCCTTGGTAGTTGGTGTTGTCTCGAATGCCTTCCGGGATGTTGTTCTTAAAATCCCATTTGGCGGTGGTGGCTGCTCCTGCCATCAACGTCGTGGCAATCATCAAACACAACAGACCAATTCTTCTTAAATGTCTTTTCATAAGCGTTTGATAGATGTAAAAAATTTGTTGTTAGATAGTTATAGGTAGTTGCTAAACTTCGGTTCCTATGGTTGACAGGGTCATACAATCCGCCAACTTCGCAAAGTTAGTGAATTATTTGAAAAAAGGCAAAAAAAGTAATTCAAAAAATGTTCCCTATTGATTGACAGTCATTCAATAGGGTGTGTGCTGGCGTGATTATCTCCTGACGGTCTTTTTGCCGTTGGAGATAACAACACCTTTGTAACTGTCGGTGATTTTCTGTCCCCAGAGATTATAGACAGCCGACGGTTCTTGAGTGTCGGCGATGCTCTCTTGAATGCCGTCCGGGGTAAGCAGTGTTCCGTCTACTGCAAATGTCTCATATTGTTCGTTGGTGTAAACGAAATGACTGATTCCAAGATTGCTCAGGGGAGAGGTGGTGGAGATTTCCATAGAGGTAATGTCGTCGACGCTCAGCGGTTTTCCATCTGCGCTGTAAACGACTACTTGATAGGTCCCGTCCTCATTCTTCGTCCAAATGGCTTTCTGGTTGTCGCCATTGGCAGTCCGCACTTTGATATCCGAAAGATGGGTCACCTCGGGTAGTTTGAGTTGGAATTGCATGGCGGTTAGTCCCATGCTGTTGCCCAGTTCCATAAGATAGGTACATGGTTGCAAGGCATGGAGGGTCAGGTCGTTTCTGGACTGACGGCCGATATAGAAGATAACATCCTCGGGCTCTTCCTGCAGGATAATCTGAACCACTCTCATCACATCGGTCACATCGATGACGCCGGTTCCGTCCACATCGGCGTTCTCCTCGATGAACACATCTGCTCTTGTACCTAATATATAGTTCACAATCATCATCACATCGGTGACATTGATGATGGTGTCTCCATTGACATCACCAAGGTCAAAGTCACGCAGTTTGATTTTGCTTGTGAAAGGCAGTGGATGCGTGCCTGATATCTCATCGTTGTGGAGGATGCTGATGGTCAAGTCGGAGAATTCGGCATCATAAACGCCTGCCGGTACACTGTCGGCTGCCTCAAGACCTATGTACATGATTTCACCGTCGTTGCCCAATACCTCACTCATCATCATCGACATGACAAGCACCTTGTAGGTTCCGTCGGCCTGTTTCGTGCAGTAAGTACCATGGTCTTCCATGCGGATGGTGTTCTTGATATTGTATTTGTCTCGGCTGTTCTTGCTGATTTCCACTCCTTCGGGCAACCGGAGGTTAAACTGCAGGCCTACGACGGCATCGGTATTATGGAGCGACAATACCATACGGCCATTGGAGGTTTTCGTGAAGGCGATGTCGTCGCAATAGAGATAATCGTTTTCCTTCATCTCCACAATGGTCATGTCCTTCCATTCTTCGGCTTCCTGATAAGTGGCTTTCGACCCTATGGGTACATAGACGACAGCCCTGCATCCGGAGAAAGCCTCGTTGCCGCAGGTAGGAGGCTCTATGCTCATGGAGTAGATGGTGGCAAGATTTTGACAGTTGGAGAAGGCTTTGTTGCCTATCATGGCCAATTGTTCTGGAAGGGTAATCTTGGTGAGCAACTTGCATCCTGAGAATGCATTGGGTCCGATATAGGATAATGACAACGGGAAGGTGATTTCACGAAGATTGCCACATAGTTCGAATGCACTCTCTTCAATCTCTTCTATTGTTTCGGGGAAATCGAGTGTGGTGAGGTTGCGGCAGCCCTTGAAGGCGAATGCACCGATGGACTTGACGCTGGACGGTATGATGGTGTTCATGCATCCCACCACCAGTTTGTCTTCATCGCTGTTGATGATGGCATTGCAGTCACTGCGTGAGTCGAAATAGGCATTCTTGCTGGCCACATGTATGCGGTTGAGTGCATGACAGTCGACGAAAGCATCGGGACTGATGGAGTTAACGTGTTCGGGGATGACAAGGGTAAGCAACTTGTGGCAGTTGGCAAAAGCCTTGGAACCGATGCTTGTGATATAACTCGGGATTTCAACTGATTCAAGTTTGATGCAGTTGGCGAAAGCATCTTCACCGATGTTCTTGATGCTGGTGAAGAACTGGAGTTCGTTGAACTGTCTGATGGTGCTGTCGCCAGTGAAAACACCATCGAGGCTGAGCACATTTTCTGCCTCTTCATAACTCAACTCGCCATCACCGTTGCTGTCCCAGTTGTCGATGCATACCGCTTTCACTTTCTCGTCGGCAAAAACAATGTTCTCGCTGTCCTTGCATTTCTTGGTGATGCCGATGATGGCATGCTGGTTCATCGCATAGCCATCAGCCGCTCCACCGCCTGTTCCGACACCGTCGGGACTCAGGGCCGACAATTTGAAGAAACCGTTGTAATCGCCGCCCCATCCCCAGTTGATGTGGTAAAACTCGTTGCCGTCGTAACCGTCGCAGACAAAGGCATGGCCGCCCCTCGAGGAATAGCCAAAATAGATGACGGGACGACTGCAGGCCAACTCTTTGTAAATCATGTTGTCCCACACATTGGCATTGTATTCGTCGCGTTTTACATAACGCGTGGTGGCTGGGTAGTCGAAATAGTTGCGGAGGGCCTTGGCGGCATCAGAACCCAATGCCTCGGATATCCTCAGCCCGTATTTCGTGACGGCTGCCTGGCCGCAATAGCGCATAAGGGTGGCCACGGCGGTCTTTTCCGTGGTGTTGGCTTCGCCGTCGTAAATGTCCAGCATGTTCACCCAATCGAATTTTATCGATGGCAGGTCTTCGAGTGCCCCTGCACCGGTGTTCTCATAGCCGGGGATGGCACTGCAACTGTCCGAAGGCCATTGATGATAGCGCATCAGTTGGGCCATGGCGGTAGCCACACATCCTGTCACACAGTGGAGATTGTCTATGGTGGGGCAGAGCATGTTGTAGGAGTCGCCGGTGGTAGTGGCTATTCCTTGGTTCCATTGCGTGGAAATGAGCGGCGAGATGGCCTCATGGGAATTTTTCCGGTTGACTTGGTGGTTTCTCCTGGAAGATTGTCGGATGGCGGCTATCTCCTCGCTTCTGCAGTCCAGCCATGAACTCATGTTGGCGGGGAGATGGTTCTCGTCGTATCTTCCTTTCGTGGTGTAGCCTAAGATTTCTTCTGCTGCATCATCACCGGATACGATGATGAATCCTCCGTCGTTCTGGATGTTGAAAATGTAGTAGAGTGGGGTGTTGTCCTTGTCGGCATGTTGCTTTACTGCCTTGCGGCCGGAAATCTTCCTGCCGGTTGACTGAAGGAATGCATCGGCCTTCGCCCGTGCCGCATCAAGCGTCACGGGTGCTG